>DATIMM010000107.1:0-55604 GCA_035475295.1 Bryobacteraceae bacterium | reverse complement strand
GCATCGGCTCCGGGGCCGTATTTCTCTTTTCCGGCGAGTTCGAGAAGGTCGAGGATAGCGGCGACAGTCCAGCCGCCCACGGGCACATCGGTGATGACGGGGTGTAACGGGTGCCCGAGCCAGACACCATGGAGGAAGTTTTTGATTGCAGGTCCGGATTCGCCGGCGGAGGCAAAGGCATCCTTCACAAAGGTCTCGCCTTTGTTCTGAATGGGGGCAAGCCATTCCTGCTTTTCGATCAGGGCCAGGAGGGTATCGTCGCTCATACCCGTATAGATGCGAAAGTGACGGAGGGCCGCAGGGGGGATGCGCCCGTAGTTTTTCCGGGTTGAGGAACGGACGTTGGAGAAGGGTGGTGTTTTAGTGCCCGGTGAGCGCCCCGATCAGATCCACAGTATCCACGATGACGCGCGTAGTGCGGTTGTACACGACAGCGTAGCCGTCCACGTAACCTCGTTCGCAGTTGGGCGGAGGCGGGGGCAAGCGCTCGACGACAGCAACAGGCAGGGGCCGTATGCGCGTCTGCCAGCCTGGAGGAACGGTTCCGGTTCTGGCATATTTCTTCTGCAGACCGGGCGGCAAAGTGCGGACCGGGTAATAATGGCCGAGAAGAGCTCGATCTTCGGGGCGGAAATAGCGCCGGTTGCCTTCGTTGTGGCCGCCGTGGTCATCATGGTCATGCCGGTCATCGTGATCGCGGCCCTTATGCTTGCCGTGGTCGTCGTGATCGCGATCGAAACGGGCAAGGGCGTGCGGTACGGCAGCGAACGGCAGGGCACCTACGAGAAACAATCGTCGATTCATGGGGTTAGGCCCGCCGATGGCAGGATGCGGGGCCAGAGGAGCGCCCGGATGCACGGGTGCGCGTCGCAAAGAGACAGGAAGGATTCGCCTCACAAAGAGTTAGTGGGCGGGACGCCATTTTTCTCGCCGGGAGAAAGCGATGGGAGGGTGGGCGCCGAAGATTTCAGGTGGCAGGCTCCTCAGGAGAGACGTTGAGGAGCCTGCTCGAGCCCGGTAGCTAGTATCTAAACGTTGCGGCAAGCGGGCTGCCGTTGGGCATCTTGTTGTGCGGGGCAACCAGGACGTTTCCCGCATGGAGGATGGTCTGCACTGCAGCGTCGTTGAGGAGGTCTTCGTCCTCGGTACTGCCTGTTCCGCGCCCTTTGACACTGTTTGTTGCCTCGTCGAACCGGCCGGTCTGTTCCTGCCGGTCCGACACAAGGAGTGTAAGCACCCGTCCGTCATGGGCGGCCGTGACGACGTCCTTCAAACGGCTGGACGCCCCGGCACCGACCCGATGGTTCCACTCCGCCAGTGCGTCGTCGACTCTGGTCGCGTAGGCGCGTTCGAGAGCCTCGAGGGCACGGGCGTGCATCTCACCGGATTTCAGACCGTTGGGCGCACCACGGACGTCCTCGGATGCGAGGTGGGGGTAATTGTTGACCTCGCGATAGAGGGGAATCTGGTACTCGACGGCGCAGAGCACGAGCGGCTCGGTTTTTCCTTTGAGGACCTCGTTCACGCCACGGTCCAATTGCTTGAAGAAGTGGGACAGATACTCGTCTTTTGCCTCCTCATCGGCGCCTTTCGGGGCAAGAGCGCTGGGGCCGGCGGAACCCTGTGCGCCCGCCGCCATGGCATTGTACACGTCGTTGTGGTCGGGCTTGGCCCGGTTCATCCACTCGTTGTAGTCGGTCTTTGTTTCTGCCGGGAGCGGAATTTCCTCAGAGGAGTGCGTGGTGCAGCGCAGCAATCGCGTGTTCTTCTGACTGAGTGCAAGCAAGTAGAAGCTGCGGCTACGGACCACTTCCGCCAACAGAGGCCGGATGTAGAAGTGTGGTCCGAGAACGGCGCGATCGGTCACCTCTCCATCGAGAAGAGCCACCTGGAACAGGTCGGGAGAACGAAATACGGCAAGGGATCTTCCGGGCGCATTGCCATTTTCCACAGATTCGGGAGCAACGGTATCCCAGTTGCTTATGGATTCGAGCAACTCACGACCGGCGGCTCCAAACTGAGCCGCTCTGCCATTCAAAGTGCGCAGGCACTCCTTCCAATGGAGTTCGTTCTGCTTCCCGTTCGGGTTACGGCCTTCGGTGCTGGCCCTGCTCAAAGGCATGTAGACGGTTAGGCAAGGGCCGTCGACGGACAGGAGCGTCTTCAGGTCTTTCAGATCCTCAAAGGTGACCAGTTCGCCTTTCACTGTGTTCATATGTTTAGAAGACCAGTCTGGGAATGTAGCCGTTTCTGGTCTTTTGCGAGTTGGAACGCCCAAAGAACTAACAGGTAGACAGTATTCGCGGTGTTCGTTCGCTCGGGAGTTTCCCAGTTGGGCGGCGCTGGGGTGGCCACGTCTAAAGGACCAGATGTCGAGAGGTCAACAGGAGCGAGAGGAAGAGGCTGGGTCGGCAGCCCGCCTGGAGGCCAAGCCAGGGACTCCGGGCGGTGGCGGCACGGCGGGATTACATCATTTGAAACTCCGGAGCAAGCGGGAGGCGCTGCTTCAGGTACCAGAGACGGCGATCGGGAGGTCGGCCGCCTTGGCGGTGATGCTGCACGGGGCCGGCGGCAATGCGGAACATGGGCTGGGAATTCTGAACGGAGCCGGGAGCACAGCAGGGCTGATCGTGCTTGCGCCGGAATCGCGGAAGGCGTCCTGGGACATTATTTCGGATGCACAGTACGGACCGGATGTCAGCTTTATCGATGAGTGTTTAGAGGACGTATTTTCGCGGTATGCAATTGATCCTGCCCGGATTGCGCTAGGCGGTTTTTCCGACGGGGCGTCGTATGCTTTATCGCTCGGGTTGAGCAATGGGCTGTTGTGCCGGTACATTCTCGCGTTTTCCCCGGGCTTTATGGCGCCGGTTCGGATCGAAGGCGAGCCGCGGATTTTCATCTCGCATGGAACGCGGGATACGGTGCTGCCGATTGACCCGTGCAGCCGGAGAGTGGTGCGGGTGCTCCGAACCCATGAGCTGCCGGTGGAGTATCGGGAGTTCGAGGGACCGCATACGGTGCCTAGCCACATCCGGGAGGAGGCGGTGGGGTATTTTCTTGGAGGCGCAGCCTAAATAGCGAGGGGTGCATCTGCTTACGATCCGCAATGTCATCCAGAGATCAGTTCGATCCTGTGACGGGAACCGGTTCGCGTTGGGTTGAGGAAGATTCGTGGACGGCTGCGTGTTGTTTGCGGGAGAGAATGTGCGCGGCCAAGGCGAGGCCAAGCATTCCGAGAGCCAGAAGGCAGACGCCGGTCCATTTGGCGTGAATCCAGCAGACGGTTCCGAAGAAGGAGCCGAGCGCTCCCCCTACGAAATAAGAAACCATGTAGACGGTATTGAGGCGGCTGCGCGCTTCGGGATCGAGAGCATAGATGCGGGTCTGATTTGCAACGTGCGTGGCTTGCACTCCTGCATCGAGGAGAATGACGCCGAGGATCAGTCCGGGCAGCGTTTTTCCGGCAGCCAGTAAGACCAGGAAGCCCGACGCCGTGAGGAGAAGACCGAGCAGAACGGCGGTCCAGGTTCCTTTTTTGTCGGCGAAGTGGCCGACGAGCGGAGCGCCTGCCGCGCCCACGACACCGACGAGTCCGAAGAGGCCCGCCGCCTTTGCGCCGTAGTGAAAGGGAGGCGTGCCGAGCAGGAAGATCAGGGTGGTCCAGAAGGTGCTGAATGCGCCGAAGGACATGGCACCCGAGAAGGACGCCTGACGAAGAATGGAGTGCTTACGAACGAGCCCCACGAGGGAGCCCATGAGGGCGGACCAGGGTAGATGAAAGACGGGATCCACTCTGGGCAGCATGCGCCGGTAGGTGACGGCAAGGAGCAGCATGACGGCAGAGCCGAACCAGTAGACGGAGCGCCAACCAAACGCCGAGCCCCAGAAGCCGCTGAAGGTACGGGCCAGGAGAATGCCGATGAGCAGGCCGCTGAGGACGAACCCGACGATGCGGCCACGCTCGCGCTCCGGGGCAAGGTGGGCGGCTAAAGGTACGATGACGTGAACAGTGGCGGCCGTGGCTCCTACAGCGAAGCAGGCGAGTAGAAGCCAGGCGAGGTTTGCGGAAGCGGCGAGGAGCGCCAGGGAAATGGCGGCGGCGGACACAAGGAGTGTGATGAGGGAGCGCCGTTCATACTTGTCGCCGAGCGGGACGAACAGCAGCATGCCGAGGGCGGTTCCGATCTGGGTGAGCATGGCCAAACTGCCAATGGTGGAGACCGAGGCGTGGAAGCTACGGCCGATGACGGCGAGCAGCGGTTGAATATAGTAGCCGTTCGCCACGATGGCGCCGACGCCCACGGCCATGAGGAGCACGAGGGGCTTTTTCAGGGTTTGGGGGCCGGTTGGAGAGACCAAAGACCAGTGTAGCGGGGCAGCTAAGGGCTAAATCTGCCAGCCATGCCAGATGTGGGTGAGGTTGTACCAGCGCTGGCGAGGGGTGGCGAGGTCCTTCAAGGAAACCCGGAAGAAGACGGCAATACGGTCGTCGTCGGACGTGTTGACAGCGGCGGCGTGCGCGAGTTCGTAGTGGCACAGAACGACATCGCCAGGCCTGCAGAGCAGCTGCACGGGAGCACCGAGGGGAGTGGCGGGCATGCCTTCGGCGAGGGCGGCTTCACCCCGCTGTTTGAAGTGCTGTTCGAGAAGCGTGTGGGAGCCGGGCCAGACGGTGAAGTTTCCTGCGAACTCCATCCTCACCTCCGTAAGAAACACCCCCACGAGAGCGGTGAAAGTATGCAGGTCGTTTCCCTCAAGACCGTTGTCGGGAGTGGGAATGCCATCGATGTGGGGGACAGGCTCGATGGGCTGGTCTGCGGTGTGGGCCTGGCGAATGGCGATTTGACCGGGACTGGAACGATAGCGGCGCTTTCCGAGAGCCGCGTCGAGGACGGGCCGAACTTCGGGGTTGTTGAGAAGGTGCAGGATCTCGGGCGCGCGACGGAGTTCGGGGCACCAGGAACGATTGTTGTATTCGACGAGCCGGGATTCATCGTAGTGTTCGGCAAGACTTTGAGTGATTTTCGCGCGGGCGGCTTCGACGAGCTGGGCAGGCACGAGTTGCGGGAAGCAGGTGTAGCCGTCGCGGCGGAATTCGGCGGCCCAAGCGGGCGGAGGACCAGAGGACTTTTCGGCAGCAAGGGCGCGGCGGCGGGCTGCTAAACCACCGAGAAGGGCTCCGGAGAAGCCTGCGATCTGGGACGCGATGGGGCCGATGTTGGTGCGGTCTACGCCGATCGACACGGCGCAGAAGCCGAGAAGGCTGAGGCCGGCGACTTTCAGCATTCCCGATTTATTCACAGCCATTTCCTTGATTGTAAGAGGTGGGCAGAATTATCAGGATGAAAGCGCGCGCGAGACGGGCGCACATCAGAAAAATCCTTAGTACAAAGGCACACGTCCATCGCGAAGGATTTCGCGCGAACTAACGGCAAATCGTGGATAATTGAACTTAGAAATCTATGCGCCGCGTTTGCATGCTTTGCGAAGATACAAAGGAAATCTGCGCAAATTGTTTTCAAGTTCGCTCCTTTTGCCTTTGCGAAGAATTTTGCCCGATCAGTTGCCTTCGCTGCGTAAAGCAAAAGCCGACAAAGTTTGTAAAAATGCGGGCATTTCGCTACGGGTGGGCTGCATTTTGGGGCACACTAAAGCTGGGCGCCTAGAGGCACTTAAGTTTCTGCGATAGAGTTTCACGCCTAAAGGCGTATAAGTGGTAACAGTCTGAATCAGCTATGGGAGCGGCGCAATCCGCTCCCTTCCTTTTTGTGACGGTTTGTGTTGGCCAAACCATCAGTACCTTTGTGTTCTTGGCACATAATGGCCATAATGCCGGTGGGAACGACAGGACCTTCCAGCAAACAGTAGCAACAGAAGGACGAGGATGAACGCGATCAGGCAGCCTTTGCCAATAGAGCTCGTGAGGCTGCTTCCGGTTCTGGGTGCGTTGCCGTAGGGAGCATCGGTATAGGGCGCATTGGGGCTGGCGCTCCCGGCATTGAGCGGTGTTCCGCAGTTCGCGCAGAACTTCGCGTTGGAGGCATTGAGCAGACCGCAATTGGGACAGTTCATCGGTGAATAGCTGTTAGTTTACTCGAAGGCAGCACCCGGCGCACAGAGGACCGGCTAGCGAAGACCGGCGAAGGTATTGCAGGCCGAGACCTGACCTGCCTCAAGACCACGGCGGAACCAGGAGACGCGCTGGGCGGAGGAGCCGTGGGTGAACGTTTCGGGGCTGACGCGGCCGGTAGCCATTCGCTGGAGCCGGTCGTCCCCCACGGCGGCGGCAGCATTCAATCCCGCGGCGATGTCGCTTCGATCCACGATTCCGCGCTGGCGGGTGGAGTAGCCCCAAACCCCGGCAAGGCAATCGGCCTGGAGTTCCAGACGGACGGAGAGCTGGTTGGCTCGATCCGGATTTCGTTCTTCCAGGTTATGGACTTTCGGTTCGATGCCGAGCAGCTTTTGTACGTGATGGCCGATCTCATGAGCGATGACGTAGGCCTGAGCGAACTCGCCGGGAGAACCGAAGCGGTCGCGCAGTTCGTCGAAGAAGCCGAGATCCAGATAAACCTTTTCGTCTTCGGGGCAATAAAAGGGGCCGATGGCTTCACGAGCGAGGCCGCAACCGGATCGGGTAGCATCGCGAAAGAGAACCAGCCGGGCGTGGTGGTAAGGAGTGCCGGTGGCTTGCGGGAGGATGTTGTCCCAGTTGCGCTGGACATCGTCGAGAACAAAGGAGACGAATTCCAGCTCCGGTTGCTCGCGCTGATCCTGAGCCCGATTGGGAACGGTCCGGCGGGTTTCCGTTGCGGGAGAGCCGGAGAAGTAGCGGAAGAAATCCTGATGAAAGATGAGGCTGAGAATGCCGAGGATGATGACGCCGCCGATGCCGAGGTGGGACGGTCCGATACCGAAGCCTCCCCCGCCGCCGCTTGAATCGCGACGGTCTTCGATGTCTCCGCTAACTCCGCCGGGTGTCCATTCCATGAGATTAGTTTGGCAGAAACGATTACACGGCTGGCGGCGGTTGCTGGAGGATCTGGGATGCGGTAAAACGTCAAATGAGGAATGAGCAGCATGTCGAAAATACAGCAGGAAGTTTTAGATGCTAACGAGTTGTATGTCGCGACGTTTGGCGAGAAATCGAAGCTTGCAATGCCGCCGTCGCGGCAATTTGCGATTCTCACTTGCATGGATGCGCGGCTAGATCCCGCTAAGTTCGCCGGGCTGGCGGAGGGAGACGCGCACGTGATTCGCAATGCGGGAGGCCGGGCGAGCGATGACGCGATCCGCTCCCTTGTGATTTCTTACAAGCTGCTGGGAACGAAGGAATGGTTTGTGATTCACCATAGCGATTGCGGCATGCTCACGTTCACCAACAACATCATGCGAGATCTGCTTTCCAATAGCCTGGAGACGGCCGTAATTGAGGACGGTAAGTGGCGGGACGTGGGAGACGGGAGAGGATCGACGTCGGGCGAATATATCGAGTGGCTGACGATCCAGGATCTGCAAAGAAGCGTTGTGACGGACGTGGCGAGGATCCGGACTCACCCGTTGGTGCCCAAACGGATTCCTATTTACGGCTACATCTACGACGTGGGAAGCGGCAGGCTGATTGAGGTACCCGAGGCGACGAAGGCTGGGGCGCCGGAAGTGCAGTCGCGGGCAGCCAGGAACTAGGCGGAATCAGAACTAGCGGACGAAGCCCGACCAGCTCCGGCCGAACTCCTTTGACGAAACGCATAGCCACAGAAGTTGGGCCGGATTGATCGAGCGGGCTTTTACTTCACGAATGTAACTCCGAACTGGTGGGCAACTTTCGCCATGCGCTTCAGGTCCGGGCGGCTGGGATTTTCTTCTGGCGCAAGCCGTTCAGCGGGCCGCCCGAGGGTTCGGAAGTATTCTTCAAAGCCGGCGGGCGTGATGTAGGTCAGCCAGCGAGCGGAGCCGGAACTGATCTTGAACGTATGGGGCACATAACGCGGCAGAAATCCACACTCGCCGGCATTGAGGACCAACTGTTCGGACCCTCGCGTTACGGTGAGACGGCCTTCCAACACATAGAAAAGCTCGTCTTCGTTCTGGTGAACGTGCAGCGGGGGCTCACCTCCTGTTCTTCCACTCATCTCAACAAGCGCAAAGCCTCCTCCCGTTGCGGCGGCATCGGCGTGGACGGTCATGAGTCCACCCAAGAACCAGATAGAGCGCTCCAGGCGCGCGTCAACAAAATTGTCTGTTAGTGAAAGAGCTGCAGTTGCCATTATTTCTCCTCACCCGAATACGCGTGAAGGGGATCGACATTGGCTCAACACTTCGAAATAGTTTTTTTGCCAGACGGGTATGCGCGTTCGAGGCGTCCCCTTCTTAAAACTCCGCGTGGTTGTGACCGCTTTGGAGGGGGTGAGTCTGGCCGGCCCAATCGAGCTCGCCTGTTGTGTTGGGAGGCAGGTCGATATCAGCGATCCGATGGTTGCCTTGCTGCTGGAGCTCGACGTGGATTTCGCCTTCGGGATGAGGCATGGAGGCGGTGATGTGCTGTAGTGTGCCGAGATTGGGGGCGACGCGGACCCGGCGAAAGCCAGGCGCGCTGGATTCGATGCCGGCGATGGTGCGCAGGATTTCAAAATTTGGGCTGGCTCCCCAGGCGTGGCAGTCGGAACGGGAGTCGGGGCCGTTCCATTCGGCCCAGGTGGTGAGCCCGTCTTTGAGCATTTCGCGCCAAGGTCCCAATGAATCGAGATAGCGATCGCCCAGGCCCACTTCGCGGAGGGTCGCGTTCGTGTAGGCGCGGAAGTAAATGGTGGATTGCGTGAGTGTCGAGTCCTGGAACAGATGTTCGACGATCGACCGTGCTTCCCTGCCCTCAACGACGTGAGCAAGAACGGCGAGCGTGTTGACCTGTTGCGAGTAGGTTTGATGTGCGGGCTGGTCGGCGAAGAGGCCGCGCGCGGAATCCCAATCGTGGGCGAGCACGGTGGATTTCAATGTGGATGCGGCCGTGCGGTCCGTGTTGGCCAGCGCTTCGTTTCCGAGCGCGTGCTCCAGGTCGGACGCCCACTGATAGGCGAGAAGCAGTTGCAGATCTAACGCGGCCGAAGAAGAGCCATCGGGGTTGGCGGGAGGCACGCCATTCTTCCACGGCTTTGCCCAATCGACGAAGTTCCACCAGGGCATGGGATTGAGCGAGCCGTTTTCCTTTTGATAGCTTGCGTAGAATTCAAGAACGGCGCGGACACCGGGAAGCATTTGCTTTACAAAGGCCGGGTCGTCGACATACATCCAGTAGTCGTGCACCATTCCGATCCACCAGAGTGAGAACGGCGGGATGTATTGCTGGAGATGGGACGGGGCGCGGCTGTAGGTGGCGCCTTCGGCGGTGCGGGAAGAGTTCAACAAGGCAATCCCGTTTTTCATGAGACGCGCGTCACCGGTCATGTAAAGCGAGATCATCATCTGGATGCGTGCGTCGCCCGCGTACTGAAGCTGTTCGTAGTAGGGGCAATCCATGTAGGTTTCGTGAGCGCAAAGGCGTGCCGTGCGCCAACCGGTCGAAAGGATCTTCTGGATTTCGCTGTCTTGTTCTGAGCTAGCGGTAGTGAAGAGCGCTTTCTTCTGGAACGGGTAGGCGGTGAAGGTGCCGTGGAGATCTTCGAGAACGAGAGGCTGGTTCGCGGTATCGACATCGAGTTGCAGATAGCGATAGGTGCGCCAATAAAGGGGGCGATAAGTGCGATGCGCGCCGCCGTCGGGGAGATACGTATCAAAGGACCCGTAGAAGTGTTTGCCTTCAATCTCGTTCCGGTTTCCTTTATCGTTGGAGACTCCTTTCGCCTGTTTGTGGATATAGAGGGTTTCGGCGTAGTGCAGTTCGACTTTGGCACCGGCGCCATCGCTGACAGTGAATTCGGGGAAGGCGGTGGTGAGGTATTGCTGATCGATCAGGAGAGCGGCGTGTGCGTGCGCCGGGACTGTTACAGGAGAGCCGGGATGGGGAAGATTGTTGGGAAGCGTGATGCCGCTGGCCTGGCGAAGGACGCCGTCGTGCTCGCGAGTTCGCTCTTCGAGGGGGATTTCGCGCTCCACGAGCATCCAGCGATTCGGCGCATCGCGCGCGTCGCGTCCGGCGGCATGGCTTAATTCATGGGCGGCAGGCCACGCGGAGTCATCGTAGTTCACTTGCTCCCAGCCCCACGGATACGCGCTGGCATTCAGTTTTTCGGTCGGTGACAGCGCATAGTAACCGGTATTCTGATCGGGCGGAAGCGGCTGAGGCGAGTAGGCCTTGTCCTCGATGCATTTCCAGAGGCTGCCGGTGTTGATGGTGGCGTACTCGGAACGATCTGCCTGGAGAAGGAACGCGGTCTGATTCGTGACTTGGGCAATGGCCCGGCCGGGACCATCGTTCCAGACGACTGCGGCCAGAACGTTCTTGCCGGGATGCAGGTCAGCAGCGATGTCCACCGTTTCGTAGCGCCAGTGCGTGAGGTCGCTGCGGGCGGGTCCCCAGGAAACGCGTGTGCCGTTCACGTAAAGCTGGTACCGGTTATCGCCAGAGACGTGGACGACGAGATGATCCGGCTTCGACGGCAACTCGAATGTGCGCCGGAAATGGTAGACGCCGAATTCCTGCGGAGAACTGCCGGGGACATCGACCCAATAAGCGCTCCATGCAGTGCTAAGCCAATCGGGGGTTGTTGCGGCGATGCTCATTGCCGGCAGAAGCAGTGACGCATAGAGGAGGAGGCGTTTCATAGGAACAGTGGCTTTCTGAATCCTATAACGCCGGGGTGTCGGGACTTCAGAAATGTTCTTCGATTCGTAAACCCTTGCAGGAAGAAGAGCGTCTACACCGCGCGATGAACATCGGAGGAGTTCTCAGTTGAGATTTTCATTTCTAAAACGTTTACAGGTTCCGAGGGTTTCGCTTGCTGCATGCATGCTGATCAGCGCTGCTCTCGCACACGCGGATCTTCTTTCCGACAACGCTTCGAACTCGACTGATGGCACGGAGACGGCTTCTGGCGACAGGTGGCTTACGGCGAGTTTCGGGACGGGCGGATCGCCTTACAAACTGCAGAGCGTTACGCTGCTGCTGGCGAATACGAGCGGCGGGGTGGCCGAAGTGGATTTGTATACGGACGGGGGACTGCAGCCAGAATCTCTGCTGGAGACGTTGCGCCCGCCGTCCAGCACGGCAGCGGACTTAACTCCCACGACTTTCATCAGCGACAACGCCACACTTTCGCCGAACTCCACGTATTGGATTGTGCTGAAGGCGGACAGTGGCGAGCTTGACTGGGCCTGGACCGCCGATGATAGCGGGACGGGCGAAGGGTTTCAGGATACATGGGGGCTGAGCGACGATGCCGGAGCGTCCTGGTACACGTACGATGTTTATCCCACGCAGTTCAGCGTGAACGCCGATGTTTCCGGTGCGCCGGAGCCTTCGACGAAAGGACTTCTGGCCGCGGCGGGATTCCTGACAGCCGGGATTCTGCTGCTTCGACGTTACCGAAACCAGGATGGCCGAGGCTGAAGGAGAGATACCGACGGTGACAAACAAGAATATGGATTCAGCGCCTGCGCTGGGGCGGCGTGAGGTGATTCTGAAGACTGCGGGAGTGTTATCTCTGGTGGGTTTGGGTCATATCTTCAAGACCTCCGCCCTGGCCCAGACAACGAGCACGATTACGGCGACACCGGAGGAAACGGAGGGGCCGTACTGGGTAGATGAAAAGCTGAACCGGTCCGACATTCTGACAGACCCGGCGGACAACACGATCCAGCAGGGGTTTCCCTTGATGCTGGGCGTTACGGTATCGCAGCTTGCGAACGGGAAGGCGACGCCGCTGAGCGGAGCTTACGTGGACATCTGGCACTGCAACGCATCAGGTATTTACTCCGACATGGCGGTGGAAGGGACATCGGGAAAGAAGTTTCTGCGCGGCTATCAGGTGACGGACGCACATGGAAGCGTTCGTTTTTTGACGATCTATCCGGGCTGGTACGCCGGCCGGACGGTTCATATTCACGCGCGAGTGCGGTTGTTTTCGGGATCGCAGACGACCTACGACTTCACGACGCAGTTTTTCTTCGACGATGGGATTACGGACATCGTTTATCAGCGGGCTCCGTATAGTCAACGGCCGGGCCGCGACACGATAAACACAGTGGACTCGGTATACAACACGACCGATTGCCTGAACGGTAAAACGAGCGGGAGCGAGCTGCTGCTTCGGCTTTCAGAAGATTCGAACCATGCCGTTGCTTCGTTCAATATCGTTATCGACACTTCGACTTTGCCCGATACAAGCTGTAACGGAAATACACGAGGAGCTCCGCCGCCGGGCGGGCCGCCAACGGGCAATCCGCCTCCGCAACCGCCAGCGACATAAATTTCTGGTATTTTGAGGGCGGCGTGTAAACCCCGGTGACAACGGATCCGTCTACAACGCGCGATGGAGCATGCCGTCGCATCTCAATTGGTGAACAACTTTCAGGAAACCACGGTCGCGGAAGCCGATTTTGATACGACCGTGCAGCTTTACCGGCCGAAGATTTTTCGGTTTTTGCTGGCCTCGTTGCGTGATCGAGACGCGGCGGAGTGTTTGACGCAGGACTGCTTTCTGAAAGCATTCCATGCTCTTGGAAGCTTTCGCAACGAGTGCAGCATGAACACCTGGTTGATGCAGATTGCGGTGAACCTGCTGCGAGATCACTTACGGAACAGACGGCTTCAGTTCTGGAAGCGCGCCCGGAGAAACGGGCCGCCAGGTAATGAACTGAATAACTGGATTGCCGATCGGAGGCAGTCGCCGGAAAAAGAAGTCTTATTGAAGGAGCGTGTGAAAGCGGTTTGGGAGGCGGCAGAAACGCTATCCGAGAAGCAACGGAGCGTATTTTTGCTGCGATTTGTAGAAGACATGGAGCTACTTGAGATTGCGACGGTGATGGGCATGAAAGAGGGTACGGTGAAAACGCATCTTTTTCGCGCGCTGCAGTCAGTGAGAGAAAGGATTGGGGCATAGTGATGGGCGAGCATTTCACCGAGGGGCAGGTAGCGGCGTGGGTGGCCGGCGAACGCGTTCCGGAGCGAGAAGCGCATCTTCAAGGCTGTCCGGCTTGCCGGTCTCGAGTAGAAAATTTTCAGGCAGCGCTAACAGGATTCGGTGCATCGATGCGCGCCTGGAGCGATACACAGTATGCGGCGGCAAAGGCAAGCGTGAAGGCACGGCCAAACAGCAGGCCGGTATTGCTACGGGGTTCGCTCTATGGGGCGGCAGCGCTGGCGGCCATTTGCCTGGTGGCGCTGTTGGTCATGTTCCATGGAGCGCTGCTCAGGGAAGGCGCCCCCGCCGATACGCACGCGTCCGTTACCGATGCGGTGCTTCTACGGCAGATCGATACGGAGGTGTCGCAGACAGTTCCGCACGCGATGGAGCCACTCACGGAATTAGTCTCCTGGGATTCTCTATCGGAAGAAACTTCCCCAGGCAAACAAATACAGAAGAAAGCGGAGTAGAGATCCACGTATGATTATCCAAAGGCAAGCGCAAAAGCTGTTGTTGATGGTTTTTCTGGCAGGGTTCGCGGCCTGGGCAGAACAACCGGGTGAGAGTCGGGGCTCCCCGCCTCCGGGTCCGCCACTCGACGGAGGCCCGGGGATGCAGGCGGATGCGCCACCGCCCCCGATGCCACCACCGCCGATGCAACCGAATCGTCCGCCGATGGAGCGGAGCTTTCGGATGGGGTCGCCGGGACGGTGGTGGACCGACCCGGAGACCGTGAAGGATCTCGGGTTGACTGCCGATCAGCAGAAGCGCATGGACGACCTGTTTCAGCAAAGCCGTTTGAAGCTGATCGATCTGAATGCCGCGTTACAGAAGCAGGAAGTGATTTTGCAGCCGCTGCTTGGCGCGGACCAGCCAAACGAATCACAGATTCTTTCGCAGATCGATAAGGTCGCGCAAGCGAGAGCAGAGCTAGAGAAGGCAAACGCGCGGATGCTGCTGGGATTACGGAGCGTGCTGACGGTGGATCAGTGGAAGAAGCTACAGGCCGAGCGCAGGACACGACGCGAGGGCTTTCGTAGCGAACGTCGCGAGGGCCGCCCCCGTGAGGACGGATTTCGCCGTCCACCAGCATCACCGAATGGTCGATAGCTATGTTGGTCGGCGTAGTCGAAGAAGCGACGATTGAATCCTATGGCCAGCAGACCCCTGTGGGGTTTCCTCGCTCGAATGCGAAGGCTCTGGTCCTGCGGAAGGACATCGCGGCGATTCGTGTAAGTTCCGACCAGCGCGGGCGGCCTTGTTTAGGGTTGATGGAGCGGCTTGCCCGGGGATCGGAGGTACAGGTTTGTGGCGAGGGATTTTCGAAAGGGACAGTGAAGGTACGCTCCGGAGACCAGTGTTACTTTGTCGTCCGGAGCAGCATTTTTACCGGGTGAGGTCGGGACACCCGAATCAGCCGACCTAGGCGTTGAGCAGGAGAACCAGAACCAGGAGCCCTGCTGTAATCAAGCTGGTGTCATAAACCGTATCGATTGTGACGGCTGGCAGTTTTGCCGCGATGCTTTTCTGAAGGCGGAATAGGCTCCAGCAGTTTAATGTTTGCGTCATCGCTATATGTAGACGAATGCGGGAGACAAGCGTTTACCAGGAAAGACCGCGTAGCCAGATTTTGATCGCTGCTGTCTGGTAGAACGGTGTCAGTGCTGCCGGCATTCTTAATTCCAGAGACAACGATTCACGAGAGCGGGAAGGGCGAGGCGCTCGATTTAGGCGAGGACGCATCGACCGTACTGGTGACGCTCGGCATTACCGAGACCGTGGAGCAGGAAAGTTTACTGGTCAGTCTGCACGGGTCGGCGGATGGAGCCGAGTGGAGTGCGACTCCGCTGGTGACGTTTCCACAGAAGTTCTATTCGGGTGTTTCGTCGGTGATCGTAGATCCACGGGCTCAGGGCCCGTTCCGCTATTTGCGAGCGGAATGGAAAACAAATCGGTGGGGGCGCGGGAGCAAGACTCCGACGTTCCGGGTGTATCTGTTCGCCGAGCGCGCGGAGTAGGTTCCGGCTCATTCAGCTATGGAAAGTGTTGGAAGCCGGCGCGCCGTTTTTGTCGACCATCTCGACGCGCACCGGAGGCAGACCGACTATGTCGTAGGTACCGGAGGCAACCGAGAGACCCAATTGATCGAAGCCAGCGAGAATGTCCGCGCTCATCCGGCTTTTCACGTCGCGGACGCCGTGAGTCTCGACGAGGAAGCGCAGGCTCAGTTCGATCCAGTTGTCGGTGAGGCGGACAAAGACGGACGGTTCAATCTCGGCACGCTTTAGGGCGAAGCGTTCATCGAGTATGGTCAAAGATGCTTCGCTCAGCTGCGAGGCGTTGACGGTGTGCGTCTTTGCGGCGTCCAGGAGCACCTGTCGGGCTGCGGTCCAGTTTGAGTTGTAGGGAACGGGAAGGGACATTTCGTCCCAAATGTACGGAAAGTCGCGGGTGTAGTTGTAGACGGCATCGTCGAAGACCTTGGCGTTGGTGACGCTGACGAGCCGGCCGCTGTACTGCCGGCCTTTTACCCACATGTCGGGATCGGCGCTTTGAACGCTGGGAGGCTGTCCCATTTCCATGATGGTGGTTTGGAGGAAGCCAATGGCGATCACATCACCGCGCACAGCACCCATGACGATGCGGTCTCCCACGTGGAACGTGTTGCCTCGCAGGATAAGGAGATATCCGGCGAAGGCCGTAACGACACGCTGGAGGGCGAAGGCCAGGCCGGCGGTAACGAGCCCGAGAGCCGTGGTGAGCCGGGCCGGATTATCGAACCAGATGGACAGCAAGCCAATAAGGCCGATGACCGCGACCGCAATGGATGTGGTCTGGCGGAGCCAGAACTCGACGCGGTGGTACGCCAGGCTGGCACTTCTTCGGCTCAGAAATCCTAGAATCTGGCGCAGCAGCAGCAGAAAAGCAACGAGTACGACAGAGAAGAGCAGCTTCTTGGCATTGACCAGGTCGACGCCCACCAGGCGAATGCCGAATAGCTGCAGTGCATGCTGAGGGCCGACGACTTGGATCCAATTCCCCATATTTCTCTCCCTTAATAGGGCCGTGTTTACTAAGGCGGTTTCGACTAATAGGGCCGCTTCGACGTTAGAGACGATTGATGAGGCTGGCCACGTAGGCTGCGCCAAAGCCGTTATCGATGTTTACGACAGTAACATTGCTGGCGCAGCTATTCAGCATGCCGAGCAGGGCGGCGAGGCCGTTAAAACTGGCGCCGTAGCCGACGCTGGTGGGAACCGCGATGACGGGACAACCCACCAATCCGCCGACGACGCTAGGAAGCGCGCCCTCCATGCCTGCGCAGACGATGGCGACGCGGGCTTCGGTGAGGCGGCCGCGCTCGCTGAGCAGCCGGTGAATGCCGGCTACGCCCACGTCGCAGATGGTGTCGACGTCGTTGCCCATGGTTTCGGCGGTGAGGCGCGCCTCTTCCAAGACGGGAAGGTCGCTGGTTCCAGCACAGATGGCGGCGATTTTCCCTTTACCGGTAATGGTGCGGTCGCGCCAGACACGGACGACGCGGGCGGCGGGAAAGTGTTCCGCTTCGGGGGCAAGGCTGGCGATGCGCTCGGCCATATCGCGTGTGGCTCTGGTGATGAGCAGGTTGGGCGAACGGGCGAGGATCGCGGCGGCGATGCCCTCCACTTGATCTACGGTTTTGCCCTGGCCGAAGATGACTTCGGGCATGCCGTGGCGGAGAGAGCGGTGGTGGTCAACTCTGGCGAAGCCCAGATCTTCGAAGGGCAGATGGCGCAGTCGCCGGAGCGCGGCGTCCACGGGGACCTCGCCATCGCGGACCTGTTGCAGCAGTTTTTCAAGATGAGTCGGTTCCTGAGATATCGGCATCCACTAAAATGTTAGTATTCCGCGAAATCAGATCAGAATGGCTTCATTTTGGACACGCCTGCGCATGACGCTCGACATGATCAAGTTCGAGCACTCGGTGTTTGCGCTGCCCTTCGCCCTTACGGGTGCGTTGCTCGCCTGGCGGGACAGCGGATTTCATATAGCGGGGCTGGGATGGCGGTTTCTCTGGATCGTGGTTGCAATGGTAGCGGCACGCTCGGCGGCCATGGCATTCAACCGGATTCTGGATGCGCAGATTGACGCGCGTAACGGGCGAACCGCGATGCGGCACTTGCCGGCAGGACTCTTGTCGGCCCGCTTTGCCTGGGGTTTTACATTTGTGGCCTCGGCGGTATTTTTGTGGGCGGCGCGGGAACTGGGACCGCTTTGCTTTTACCTGGCGCCCGTGACGCTGGCGATCCTGTTCTTCTATTCGTTCTCGAAGCGATTCACGATGTTCGCGCATCTGATCCTGGGCTTTTGCCTGGGGATTGCGCCGGCGGCGGCCTGGATTGCGATGCGGGGCACGCTGGACGCGCGGATCCTTTGGCTGACGGCGGCGGTGATGTTTTGGACGGCCGGCTTCGACGTGATTTATGCGTGCCAGGATTTCGAATTCGACTGCGCGGAAGGATTGTGCAGCATCCCGCGCAGGTTTGGCGTCCGCGGGGCTCTGCTGATCGCCCGGACTTTGCATGTGCTGATGATCGGCTGCCTGGTGGCGCTGGTGTTTTCGTTTCATTTAGGAGCGTTGAGCTTCCTGGGCGTGCTGGCAGTGGTCACGCTGCTGATTTATGAACATGGACTGGTGAAGCCGCACGACCTTTCGCGCGTGAATGCCGCATTTTTCACGGTGAACGGGTATGTCAGTGTTTTGTTCTTTGTGTTTTGGGCGGCAGATATTCTTTTGAATCGCAGGTATTTATAAATGAGCACTGTTGTATCGCCGATGGCCGGGGACCAGGTCACGATTGAAGATCCGAAGCTGCGGCCGATCTGGGAGAAGGTGCAAGAGAGCGAGCGGCTGTCCTACGAAGACGGCGTGACGATGTATCGCAGCCACGACTTGCTGGCGCTGGGCTATATGGCGAATCTGGTGCGGGAGCGCCTGCACCGAGACGTGACGTACTTCAACGTCAACCGGCACATTAATCCGACAGACGTGTGCGTGGCGAGCTGCCGGTTGTGCGCGTTCGGGAAGCGGGCGAAAGACCCGACCAGCTATACGATGTCGCTGGAACAGGTATGGGAGATCGCGGGCAAGGGGTACGCGGAAGCAGTGACGGAGTTTCACATTGTCGGTGGACTTCATCCCGAATTAACGCTGGACTGGTTCTGCGAAATGCTGCGCGGGTTGAAGGAGCGGTATCCGGGCGTCCATTTAAAGGCGTTCACGATGGTGGAGATCGCGTACTTTGCAAAACGGGCGAAGATTTCGATTCGCGAGACGCTGGAGCGGCTAAAGGAAGCGGGCGTGGACTCAATGCCGGGCGGCGGCGCGGAGGTGTTCTCCGAGCGCGTGCGACGGATTATCTGCGACCACAAGATCGATGGCGATGAATGGCTGGAGACAGCGCGCATTGCGCATCAGCTTGGGATCAAGAGCAACTGCACGATGCTGTATGGGCATCTGGAGACGGCCGAGGATGCGTCGGACCACCTGGTGCGGCTGCGGGCAGTACAAGACGACACACATGGCTTTGTGACGTTTATTCCTCTGGCCTTTCACCCGGAGAACACAGCGCTGTGTCATCTTTCGCGTACGACCGGGTTCAATGACCTGAAACAAATTGCCATATCGCGGCTGATGCTGGACAACATTCCGCACATCAAAGCGTACTGGATTATGATGACGCCGGGCATTGCGCAGATTGCACAGCGGTTTGGCGCAAATGACATCGATGGAACAGTGGTGGAAGAAAAGATTTATCACGATGCCGGCGCAACAACGGCGCAACATCTGAGGCGGCAGGATTTATTTCGATTGATTCGGGAAGCAGGCCGGGAGCCTGTGGAACGAGATACTACTTACAGACCGGTGAAACGGGAAGAATCTCTGCTTACTGTGCTGGTGTAGACGGCTTAGGCACGAAGATACGGAGGCCCGGGCATAGGTCCAATAGCTTGTCCCAGATACTGTTTTTACGGAGCGTGTTGCTCTGGGTGTTGAGTTGGCCGAGGTGGCTAGGGAACGGACCTTCCGGGATAAAGGATGCGCCCTGAATGGACATCGCGTGAAGCCACTGGCATGCGCCCTCGTCGGCGGCTTTCAGCTTTCGAACGTCCAGGACCAGTTTGCGAGACCCCAAAGTTGATTTCGCCGTATGCCAGCAGCCATTGAGTTCGGCGACATCCCACTCCGCGAATTCCCCACAGAGTTCGAAGCGAAGAGAATCGATACTGTCGTGTATGTAGTACTTCAGGAGCGACGTAGCAGGCCGCTTGTTGCCGTTAGTCCTCAACGAGGGCCGGGTGGACAATATAGTGTTTCCATTCTGCGTCATTTGCTTCAGCACGCCTGACAGTACGATTCTTTTCTTTACCTACCCGTTCCACATTTTTAGCCGAGTGCCAGACGGAAGCCTGGGCTCAGCAAATATGAAACCGCAAAATGCTACGAATTACAGTGGAGACTGGTGCACAAATTCTCAACATATTTTTTACAAACTGCTCTCAGAGTGCGAAACAGGTCGAGGATGACACCTCTGATCCGGGTGTGCCGGAGTCTGGTGCTGGTACCGGCGCTTCTTTGCGGGCAGGCCACCACCCAAGCTGTCGCGCCGCGAGTTCCTAAGCCCGGCCAATATCGATACATTACTCCGGCCGAGCGGGCTATCTGGTTCGTACACTCGGTAATCGGTCCCAGTTCGATCATGGGGGGCGTTGTGAGCGCCGCGTGGGGAACGGAGTTTGACACACCGAGAGAGTACGGGCCTACCTGGGAGGGCTTCGGCAAGCG
Organism: Bryobacteraceae bacterium; assembly: GCA_035475295.1. Taxonomy (GTDB): domain Bacteria; phylum Acidobacteriota; class Terriglobia; order Bryobacterales; family Bryobacteraceae; genus Bog-105. The sequence goes on along the minus strand of DATIMM010000107.1, from coordinate 35,717 downwards.
TTACGGCATGCGGCTCACCGGTGTCTCAGTGGGCAACGCGATGGAGGCAACGCTGGGCGCGTTGTGGGGAGAGGACCCCCGCTACTTCCGAGCCCGGGGCCGCCCCTTCAAGGCACGAGTCGGCAATATTCTGAAGTTCACGCTAGACGATTATCGAAGCGACGGATCCGTGGGCTTCGGTTATGCACGGCTGGCGGGCAACGTGGGCAATAACTTTCTGTCCAACACATGGCGAGCGCCGAGCGAGGCTGACTGGCAACACGCTTTGCTTCGGATTGTGGAGGGTGTGGGGTCGAAGGCGGCAGCGAATGCTTTCGCGGAATTTTGGCCCGATCTGAACACACTGGGGCACTATCATCACCGAAAGAGACAGGCTGGGAATCCCTGATGGGCACCAGTGCGGTGCCCATCTGTTTCCTATTTAGCTAAACGAGATACGGCGGACGAATTTCACGGCTTTGTTCTCGAAGATTTGAGAGATCACCGCGTCGGTAACGGGTTCATCGGTTTCGATGATGGAGATAGCGGTGAGGACCTCGCCCGGTTTGTGAGAAGGTGCGAGCTCCTGACGGCCCAAAGCAAAGTTGGCGATGTTGATGCCGTTCTTCCCCAGTACAGTACCGAGATAACCGATGACGCCGGGGACATCCTGATTCTTCGAGTAGAGAAGATTGCCGTCGAGCGTTGCTTCACAAGCGATGCCTTCCACCTGGAGGAGGCGAGGCTTGTTGAGGACGACCGCCCCCATGACGGAGAAAATGCCCGCGTCGGATTCGATTTCGATGCGGACGGAATCCATATGAGAGTGACGAGGCTCACGCTGTTCGACGACGTTGAAGCCGCGTTCGCTCGCGATGTGCATCGCGTTTACGACGTTGGCCTTGTGCTCCAGGGAACGGCTGAGGACACCGGCGAGGCCGGCGTTGCGAAGAATCTGGGTGTTATTGTCGGCGATCCGGCCCTGGTAGACGAGACGCACCGTGTGCGGATTACCTGTGGCGATGTTGCTTAGAAAGATGCCGAGGCGCTCCGCCAGATCGACGTAGGGGCCGAGAGCACGATACTGCTCAGCGGTCATGGCCGGCATGTTGACAGCGTTCAGGGCGACGCCGTTGTTGAGGTAGTCGACGAGCTGCTCGACAATGCGAACGCCCACAATTTCCTGCGCTTCTTCGGTGGAACCAGCGATGTGGGGAGTGGCGACAATACCGTCCCGCTTAAAAAGCGGGTGCTCGCCGGGAGGCTCTTTCTCAAAAACGTCAAGGCCTGCTCCGGCGACGATGCCTTTGTCCATAGCAGCCTCAAGGGCCTGTGCATCGATCAGTTCGCCACGGGCGCAGTTCACGATGCGGACGCCGGGCTTCATCTGCGCGAAGGCTTCAGCGTTCAGCATGTGATTGGTTTCGGGCGTGAAAGCGACGTGAAGCGTGATGTAGTCGCTCCGCGTGTAGAGATCCGAGAGAGGAACGAGTTCGACGCCGAGGTCGCGCGCACTTTGAGAAGTGACGTACGGGTCGTGGGCGATGACAGTCATCTCGAATGACTTGGCACGCTTCACGACTTCGCGGCCGATGCTGCCGAGGCCGACGACGCCGAGCGTTTTGCCGCGAAGTTCATTGCCCAGAAACTTTTTCTTTTCCCATTTGCCGGATTTGGTCGAGGCGCTGGCGTCGCCGACCGAACGGGCCATGGAGAGCATGAGCGCGAAGGTATGCTCCGCGACCGAGATGGCGTTGCCACCCGGAGTATTCATCACGAGAACGCCGGCGTCGGTGGCGGCGGGAAGGTCAACGTTATCCACACCCACACCGGCGCGGCCAATGACGCGAAGCTTGGGAGCACGCGACAGGACGTCCTTGTTCACCTTGACGGCGCTACGGACCAGAAGAGCATCGGAGTCAGCCAGATGCTGGTCATATGTCTTGGGATCGGCGACAACAACATCCCAGCCGTCCTGGGCACGCAGCATTTCCAGCCCCGCGGGGGCAAGCGGTTCAGCAACTAAAATTTTCATCAGAGTTTTCGAGTTACTTCGTGGCTAAAGCAGGTTCCTTCAGAAGCGAAGCGGCTTCGGCATAGACTTGCTGCGCCGCGGCGACGCCAGAGCCGAACTTGACGGAGTGGCCATGAGCGGCGAGGATCAGTTCGAGTTCGGCGACGACTGCGAACAAGTCGTGGAAATCAAAGTAGCCGAGGTGGGCGAGGCGGAAGATCTGGCCCTTCATGCTGCCCTGACCATTAGTGATGATGGCGTTGAAACGGTTGCGATATTCCTTGATGATGACGCCGGAATCCATGCCGGCAGGCGGACGGACGGCGGTGACGGAGGAACTGGGCGACGTGGAGAAGAGCTGCAAGCCGAGCGTGGTAACGGATTCGCGAGTGGCGCGGGCCAGAAGCTGCGCGTTCTCGACGAGCTTATCCATGCCGATACCTTTGATGTACTTCAGGGCTTCGCCGAGCGCGAGAAGGAGAGCGATGTTCGGCGTCCAGGCAGACTCGCCGCTGGCGGCGTTCTTCTTTTCCTTCTTGAGATCGAAGTAGAAGCGCGGAGCCTTGGAGTTGTCGGCAGCGGCCCAGGCCTTGGAGCTGACCGATACGAAGGCAAGACCGGGCGGGATCATGAACGACTTCTGCGAACCACCGATCACAACATCCAGCCCCCAACCATCAATGTCGAGCGGCATGGTTCCGATGCCCGTGATGGCATCGACAACGAAGATGGCGTCCGTCTTTTTCACGGCTTGCCCCATCGCTTTCACGTCGTGCTGCGTGCCTGTGGAGGTCTCAGAGGCCTGAACGAAGACGCCACGGATGTTTTTATTTTGCGCGAGAGCTTGTTCAACGGCCTGCGGCGTGACGGCCTCTCCGTAAGGCGCGCTCAATACGGTGGCCTTCATGCCCCAGGACTTCATGATTTCGACCCAGCGCTCACCGAATTTTCCGGCCGAGCAAACCAGGACCTCATCGCCCGGGGAGAAGAAGTTCTGCGTGGCTGCCTCGAGGCCGCCGGAGCCGGAGGCTACCAGCACCAGCACATCGTTCTTGGTCCCGAGCACTGTTTGCAGGTCGGAAAGAACTTGCTTGTACAGGTTACGGAAATCTTCCGTCCGGTGATGGATGTCAGAACCCATCATGGCGTGAAGAGCCGAGGGAAGAAGGGGGGTTGGCCCAGGAGTAAGAAGACGTTGTTTTTTTATGTGCATGGGTGAAACGGTCAGCACGCGGGCTGCACGAAATATGCCGGAAATTTCAGAATATCAAAACACACCGGGCAGGCATGCGTCCGGCTTATTCAAAGCGGTCCGCGACGTTACTGCGATTTATGACGTAGTAGCGGCGGACGCGCTTTGATCCGTAACCGAACGCGGCTATTGCACTTGAGCTACCGCGGTGGCCAGCGTGGCATGGGTGGTGGCATCGACCAACACAAAAGCCATTCCGTTGGTGATCCAGCTGCCGGTTGTACCGCTGCCCGTGCTTGTGCCCGCGGCAAAGAGGGGCCCAGTTGCCGAGTTCACGTGTACTTCCGTTTTCGAAACGTTCGGAGCGCTCCAGTTTAAGGTCGCCTTGCCGTAGGTCGTGCCCGGCGTCAGGACAATCGGATTGGGATTAATGGTGAGCAAGGCAGTCGAGGGCGGCGGGGGCGCGGGACCGCTACCCTGCAACTGGAGGGTGAGAGTACCGAGAGTGCTATTGGGGCTGGTGCTGTTCCCGGTTGTGGCGTCCTGCAAGTAGAATGTGAGGCCGTTGGTTACCCAGGCACCGGTGGTAGCGCTGCCGGTGCTGGTGCCCGCTGCGAATAAGGGGCCACCGGGACTCCCGATACGGATTTCGGTAGCGGAAGCCGAGGGAGCGCTCCAGGTGATGGATGTTTGTCCATAGGGAGTGCCAGGAACGAGTGGAACGGGATTTTGCGCGGCCGTGATGGTTCCGTTGACGCTCTTCAGCTGAACGGTGAGAGGAGTAGGCGTGAGTTGAGCACCGGTGGCCGTATCGGTGAGATAGAAGGTCATGCCGTCGGTAACCCAGTTTCCGGTGGCAGCAAAGCCGGGTGCGCCAATGGAAGCTCCCAGCACAGGGCCCGTCGGGCTTCCGACGTGCACCTGCTGTCCCGCGCTGCCGGAAGGGACGTTCCACGAGATCGTTGTGCGACCGACCGTCGTACCTGCGGGAACGACGATGGGGCTGGGGTTAGCAACGAAGGTGACATCACTCGCGGGCTGCTGGACCTGCAGGGTCGCAGTTGCCAGAACGCCGGCGGTAGAGGCGTCGATGAGGTAGATCACTTCTCCATCGGTAACGTTGTTGATAGCGACGTTACCACTGGCACCACCTGAGCCCACGAGCGGTCCGGTGGGACTGCCGGCGTGCAATTCAACGGCGCTTGTGGTGGAAGGAGCGTTCCAAAACAGGGTGGTGGGCGTGCCGGCAGGAACCGGGTTGGGGCTTGCAAATAGCGGGCCCTGGCTGGACGAAACAGGGATGGTGACGATGTTACTCACGAAGGCATCCTGCGCGATGCTGACCTGAGTATTCGGGTTTGTTGCCGCACCTGTGGGTATTTGAATCTGCACCTGGTAGACGCCGATGGAACCGGCGGGAAGGCCAGCGTTGATGACCTGGCCGGTAGCGTTGTTTACCAGGGCACTTACCGAAGCGACCGAAATGTTGGGGGTGGGGCCGGCATAAGGTTGGCCAGTAAGGGCAGAGGTAACCAGATTGCCGCTCGTATCTGCGATGACGCCGAGTCCCGTAGCCGAGAAGTTGATGATTTCGCCAGGCAGGGCGGGGTTCGACGCCGTGACAGGTCCACTGTTTGCATTGGCGCAGCAGAGATTGCTGTTGTAAGCCGTTAGCACGACAGCGGCGCTCGATTGACCGGTGGCAGGCGTGGAACTCGCCGCGACGGACACGTCGAGACCAGCGGGCGCGGGCTGTCTCCCGGTCAGGATCACGCGGGCAAAAGCGCCTCCCAGAGTGGCCGTGACATGCGGGTCCGCATTAATCTTGTTCGCCAGGTTTTGAGCGATGCTGGTGAGGCTGTCACCGCTCGCCACGGTGTACGAGTACGCGGTACCGGCAACCGTGACGGTGGCGACATCGCCGGCCTGCACGGTGCCGCTAATGTCTACTGCGGCACTGGGATTGCCTGTGGCGTGCGTGGCGCCGGCAGCCGCGCGGGGTTCCGCACCAGCCTCCGCGAAGAGGCCTGGACTTGCGCGGACCAGGACGATGGGCGCCGCATTCGTTACGCTCACCTGTCCGGTTTTGTGTTCGGTGCGGACGAAGACACTGCTGCTGCTGCGGTCAGTAAATTCGAAAGGAACCTGCGTGATGATCTGGCCAGGCGAGACCATCATCAGCGGCGCCAGGAATCCGTCAATGTAGACTTGAACGCCGCCGAGGCTGGTTGGTAGCGCCCCAGCCGTGTTCGCATTCAGCGTACTGTCGGCGAGATTTGTGCCATCGATTTCGATGAGAGTTCCCGGCGCAACGGTAGCGGATGTTCCACCGGTCAGATAAGTGCCGGATGCCGCCACGGCGAGGTTGTTGACATTCGACGTGGTGGCCGAGAGTGAGGTGGCATCGGTCGGTGCATTCACGTCTTTGGCGGAGAGAAAAACGGTGTCTGGAATCGCTCCGGCAAGCGCGAAGACATTCGGATCGCCCGCGTTGTTATTGCTGGAGTTGATGGCATTGATGAGCCCTTGCGTGATGGACTGCAGTGTGTCGCCGCTCTTGACGGTGTAGGTGTAATTCGTGCCCGCAATCGTGATCGTCACGGTATCGCTGGCGGTGATGGAACCGGAAGGCTGAAGGGCAAGCGTGACAAAGGCCTCCTGGCGGATGATGCGGCTGGCCGCGTTCAGGATTGACTTATCGCCCAGCACGGAGTCGCCCGGCGAGACCGGAGTGAAGAGTAAAACGCGCCGGTCGTACGGATCGCTTACATAAAGATTGGTACCGTCCCAAGCGAGCGAGGTCGGATTTTGCACGGTGTCCACACTGCCGGTATTGTCGACGGCGGTGCTGCCAAAAGTAGCAGTTCCGCTGGAGACGATATCGCCGTAGAAGTCGGGCTGACCGAGTACGGCGTCGGCTCCGGCGGCATTTTGCGTGGGAATGGAATTAAAAACCAGAACGCGGTCGTTACCGCCATCGGCGATAAACATGCGGGTGCCGTCAGAGAGTACGTAGCGCGGGAAGTTGAGCGTCTTGTTGCATTCGGACGGAAAGATCGGCTTGCCGGTGCTGTCGTTGCCGGGCGAGGCGCAGAGGTTGTTCGTGTTGTTGGCGAGAGTGCTCGCCATATCGGGTTGACCGACTACGACATCGGCGGGTTGATCGTTGGAAGTAGGAATGCTGTTCCAGATCAGGACGCGATTGAAGCCGAGATCGGCGACGAACAGGTGCGTACCGCTGGGGTCGGTGGTGACCGACGCGGGGCTGAGGAGCTGGTTCGCCGCGGCTGTGGGGTTGGTGAACGCTGGCGGCGCATTCGCGGAGGTGAAGTTCGGCTGGCCGAGCACGATATCGGCGGGCTGGTTATTCGATGTTGGGATGTGGTTCCAGATGAGTACGCGGTTGTTCTGGGTGTCGGCCACGAAGAGCTTTCCGTTATTGATCCAGACGCCTTGAGGGCCACGCAAGCGGCTGGCCGAGACACCCGGCGTGGTTTGCAGGGTTGTGAAATCAGGCTGCCCGATGACATAGTCGGCAGGCGCACCGGCGGACGAGGGAATGGCCTTGTATATAAGAACGCGGTTGTTGTCGGTATCGGCAACAGCTAAGGCGATGCCGTCAGTGGCGACTCCGACCGCTCCGCTCATTCCGGTTTGTGTACGGGCCGGAAGGGGGGGACCCTGGGCCTGCCCGGCAGCGGGAGCCGGCGCATTCAACGAGGTTTGACCAATAACGTTAGAGGCTGGATATCCGCAGACCTGGCAGAGGCTATTGAAGGGCGGCACAGTCGAGAGATCGGTGTGAGGCGCCGGTATCTGGGCCGTGTTGAACATTACGATCCGGTTGTTGTTCGGTGTCGCACCAACGTGGTTATCGTCTGCGACGAAGAGGGTTCCATTCGACCAGGCCAAGCCGCCGACACCACCCAGAATTTGCGAGGAGGCGGTGGTGTCACCCCGCGAGAAAGAGTATTGGCCCAGCTCCGCGCGAGCGGCCTGACCAGTAACAAAAGTCTGGCCGAAGACAAGAGGCGCAGACGCACATAGCAAAAGAAATGCGGGTAACTTCATCCAGAGATCTCAGGGAAAGCTAGCTCAGTATAACAAGGGGTTCGGACGCAGGTAGTAGACCCAGGGTTGCGGAAAAGTTTGCTAGGGCAGGTGGAGATTTCCGCATTTTTGGAGGGCGGTGGACTCCTGCCGCGCGTAAAGGCCGGACAAATGAGCGTCAGGGTCGAAGACAAAGATGTGGTCGTAGGAATCGGATTTCAGATCGGCCCGATGCACCATTTCGGTGGTGAGCCCGGACTTGAGCGGGAATTCATCGGGCAGTACAACGGTCCAGCGGGTATCAGGTCCGAAGTACCCACGGACGAAGCCGGGGACACGAAATGGATTGAACGGAAGGGTGAGACCCAAGACGAGCTCGTGCTCGCCCGGCTTCGAGTTTGCCTTCACAGTAGGGAGGGCGGCGACGAGGTTCTGCTGCAGCTCCTCCTGCGCGCGCAGCCAGCCAGCCATGCCGCGAATGTCCTTTCGGTATTCGCCGAGCGTGAGCAGGCAGAGAATTACGGCGCCAGCGGCTGTGCCGGCCAAGGCTTTCCGCGAGGATGGAAGGACCATGCTGGCGAGCAGGACGGGAGTGAAGAAAAAGAATGCGCCGAGCCACGCGTATTGATCTTCCAGATGGTTTCGCAGGACGGCGTGCGGAAGGAGGATGGCACCGATCAATAGCAGGGAAGCCAGCGAAATGGCGAGGGCACGGTAGGTTTTTGTAACGGCCAGGGCAGTGAGCGAGGCAACGACCAGCAGCGCCGGAACCGGGAGGACCAGCCACTTCAACAGGTGCGCCAGGCCGTGCACGATGGAAAACAGATGCCAGTCCTGGTAATAGGGATCGGTCGGCCGGGCATGGGGATTGACGAAGGTGGCAAGGTGCGCATTGTAGGCAAGGGAGACAAAGGCAACGGCAGCATTGACGGCGGCCATCCCTAACGCCGCGAGACGCTTCGATGAGCAAGCAAAGCTTTGCAGAAGGTAAAAGAGCACCAGTGCGGCGAAGTAGGTTTCTTTGACGTAGCTGGCCAGGATGGCGAGGACAATGGCGGCTGCGAGATTGGCGGATTTTCCGGACACAACGAAGTTCTGCCAGAGATGAAAGATGACCAGCGTGCAGAACAGGCAGACGACGGCGAGAATGTCCTCTTTGACGCTGGAGTAGCTTTCCGGATTCCCGAATACCAGAACGAAAAAGAAGCCGATGGCGAGAAAGCTGAAAGCGCGCCGGGTAAGCCGCTCGAGGTAGGTAACAAGCAGGCCGGCATTTACCAAAGTGAGGAGAAACACAGGCGCGAGCATGCCCCGGATTCCCAGCCGTCCCAGCAGATCGAACAGGACGTTACCGAGTGGACGCGGATAAGTCCGGATGTAGCGGCCAAGGCCATAGCCTTCGGCGCTATCGCCCAGATAAATGTAATGGTCGATGTGGAACGGGACGAACGGATCCAGGTAGCCCGGAAAGTAGAATTTGAGCAGCAGCGTCCAGATGAGCGCGCCGAGCGCCAGGACGAGGAGAAAGCGTTTCAGAGAGAGCCAGAACGGAGCGGCCGGAGCATTGGACAGATGTTGTGGGCTGAACAAAGGTCCAGTGTAGCGGGTTGAAGCAAGGCGCTAAGCCTTTACAATATGGTTTCTATGTCACTTCTCGACACAATACAAAAAGACATGATCGCGGCGATGAAATCGAAGGACGAAGCGCGGCTCGGAGCGATCCGGATGGTGAAGGCGGCGCTGAAAAAGCACGAGATCGATTCGATGAAACCGTTGGACGAGGCGACCGAGATGCAGGTGATGAACACGCTGATCAAGCAGCGCCGGGAATCCGCCGATCTCTTTCGCAAGGGCGGTCGGGAAGAGTTGGCGGCGAAGGAAGAGGCGGAGATCAAGCTGATTGAGGCTTACCTTCCGTCGGCCCCGAGCGAAGCGGAACTGGAAGCGGCGGTTATGGGGGCGATTGCGGAAACGGGTGCCAACTCGCCGAAACAGATGGGGGCGGTGATGAAGGCAGCGCAGTCGAAGCTGGCGGGCAAGCGCGTGGATGGGAAAGTGCTGAGCGAGATGGTGAAGAAGCGACTGGGCTAGGAATCGGAACGAAGCGCTTCGTCGAGTTCGGCGAATACTTCGGGCAAAGAGATCGCCAGTTCGGGATTGGCGGTGGCGAGGCGGTCGCGGACTTGATGGCCTTCGTTGGCGGTATAGCTATAGGCGGTGCGCGTTTCGGGATCGATTACCCAGACGTAGGAGACGCCGAAGACGAGAAATTCGTTCACCCGCTCCAGAATGCGGCTCATGCGGTCTTCGGGCGAGAGAATTTCGATGCAGAGAAAGGGCGGGCTATTTAGGATGGCTTCAATTTTCTGCGATTTAAGCATTACGCACAGGTCGGGTATGCGATAGCGGGTCGCACTCACGCGGTTGCGAAGTTCGGGCATGATGCGGATGGGATACGTCCTTTCCATATCCAGAAAAATGCGCATCAAAATGCGTTGGATCAGGGAATGCGAAAATTCACCTACGTTGCGCTCGACCACTTCGCCGTCCACGTAGTCACAATCCGGCCGGTACATCGTGTGGAGATATTCTTCTACCGATACTGCTGCCGAAGCGGCCATACGGCAACGATACAAAACTAAAAGGGTGAGAGACTAATGAATTCTCACCTACGTCATGAGCACACAAACGACGCCCTATAAGCCATTCGTTCCTGAGCATGCGCGGATGCGTGAGCTTACACTGCGGGCCATTCTGCTAGGGCTCTGCATGACCGTCGTGCTGGGAGCGGCGAATGCGTACCTGGGCTTGCGGGCAGGCATCACGATCGCGGCTACCTATCCGGCAGCGGTTGTGAGCATGGCTGTGCTGAGGCTTTGGAAGGGCTCGCTGCTGGAAGAAAACATTGCGAGAACCAGCGGGTCGATCGGCGAAGGGGTGGCATCGGGGGCCATCTTCACGATACCAGCGTTCCTGATTTCGCATGCGTGGCCTACGTTCGGTTTTGCGGATGCATATTGGAAGACCACCGCTCTGACGATGGTGGGCAGCGTTCTGGGCGTATTGTTCGTATCGTTGGTGCGGCGGGTGATGGTGGAAGACCCGGAACTTCCCTTCCCGGAGTCGGTCGCGGCTTCGGAGATACACAAAGCCGGACGACGAGGCGCACAGGCAGCGAAGTATCTGTTCTGGAACATAGGCGTGGGTGGAGTGATCTTTCTGCTGGGCCGATTCGGCTTTTTTGCCGCCGACGCGGAGTTCTCTCTTCCTATTGGACGGCTTGGATCGACGCACGTCCGGTTGGGCGGAGCGGGCGCGAAGGAAGTTCTGGCGACCGGGGGTGTTTCGACATTCGCAGCGCCCAGCGTAAGTCCGGCTTATCTCGGAGTGGGATACGTGATTGGGGCAAAGCTAGCGGCTTTACAGTTTTCCGGCGGAGTGCTGGCCTGGGGATTGATGGTGCCGCTGCTCGTTTACTTTTTGGGCCCGCAGCTACATGCTTTTTTGCCAGCGGGTGCGGGGGCCGATGCTTCCTGGAGCGGTTTGGCGGGCGGGGTGTGGCGGTACATTGTGCGGCCAATTGCGGTTGGCGGCATGTTGGTAGGGGCGGCGCATACGCTGTTTCGCATGCGGGGCAATCTTGTGGCGGGCTTCGCGCGAATGATAGCGGATACGCGGCAGACACGCGAACAGGTTGCGGCTTTAAGCCGGACGGAGCAGTACATGAGCTCCAAAATTGTGTTTTCGCTGATCGCACTCGTATTCGCGGTGATGATCGTCCTTTATATCTACTTGTCCGGGCATGTATTAGCGGGATTGGTGGCGGCGGGCGTGATGCTGGTGCTCGGGTTCTTTTTCGCCACGGTCTCGGGGAGTTTGTGCGGGATGATCGGTTCCTCGAATAATCCGGTATCCGGACTGACGATCTCGACTTTGATCATCGCCGCATTATTGATGGTCGCGCTCGGCGTTTCGGGCATTGGGGGCGTAGCGGCGGTGCTGGGGGTGGCGGCGGTCGTGTGTGTTTCGTCCGCGGTGGCCGGGGAGTTACTGCAGGATTTCAAAGTCGGCTATATCCTGGGCGGGACGCCGCGCAACATTCAGATTGCGGAACTGCTGGCAGTCGTGGTGGCGAGCGCGGTAATGTACTTTCCGCTTGTTTTATTACATGAGGGGAACATCAAGGCGGGAGGAACGGGCTTTGGAGACAGGCAACTGCCCGCTCCGCAAGCGGGACTGATGGCCTTGCTGGCGCAGGGAATTGTGGGCGGCGATATGCCATGGCCATTGGTTACGGTAGGCATTCTGATGGGCTTGGCCTTCGTTCTGATGGGTGTGAAAAGCCCGATGCTGGTGTCTGTGGGAATGTATCTTCCTTTCGAGACCACGTTCGCCATTTTTGTGGGCGGCGTGATCCGCGGCATTGCGGACCGCGTCGCGAAGCGGCGCCATTATACCGAGGGGCAAAAGGCGCGGGTGGAAAACGCGGGCGTACTGACGGCATCGGGATTGATTGCGGGGGAAGCAATCTTAGGCCTGGTTTGGGCAGGATTGCAGTTTGCGCCGCCGTCGATCAGGGAGCACCTGCAACTATTCCCTCATCCGTCTTACATCGCCGGTATCGGCGTGATGATTCTCCTGGCGATCCTTATGATCCGCGGGCCGCTGGGGAGCGCTGGAAGTCCCGATGAGCCCGCTCCGCCCGCGGCGATGATGTAGACAAAGTACTGGTACACGATTAGACGAACGGGAGGCGAAAAAACGCAGTCACACGACAGGGGTAAATATTTCGTAGACGGCCGGCTTCCCACAAGTATTCTGTTTGTAATTACTTACAATTAGACGGGCGGATTCTGAGGGTGGCGGCACGCCCGTGGCAAGAGAAGTTTGGGGCCGCCGGGCCGGTAGACTCCTTGAGCGAAAGGTCATTCCCAAACACGGATGCGATCCTACAACCTGTCGGGGCGTACAAGACGTCCTATTCAGCCCGAAGACGAAGATACCCTGGCCACACGACTCAGCGAGATGTTGGTTGGGCAGCCGGATGCCATCGAGAAGATTGTTCCCTACATCCAGATGCATCAGGCGGGACTCGCCCCGGAGGGACGTCCGATCGGCGTAGTACTGCTGCTTGGCCCAACGGGGACGGGGAAGACACGGACCGTGGAGGCGCTCGCCGAAGTATTGCACGGCAGCAAGAAGAATCTGCTGAAGATCGATTGCGGCGAGTTCCAGATGGAACATGAGGTAGCGAAGTTGATCGGCGCGCCTCCGGGATATCTGGGGCATCGAGAGACGCAGCCCATGCTGAACCAAGCCAAGATCAACAGCGTGGCCAGCGACAGCAGCGATATCTCGCTGATTCTGTTTGATGAAATCGAGAAGGCAGCGCCTTCGATGCAACGCCTGCTGCTCGGGGTCCTGGATAAGGCCAGTTTGCGCTTGGGCGACAACAGCACCGTGAACTTCGAGCGCACGATTATCTTTCTGACAAGTAATCTAGGCGCGAAGTCGATGCAGCGTGCGAACAAGCCGGATTTCGGCTTCGAAGCGATGGTTCCCCCGTCAACCGGGGCGGATGCCAGCAAGATGCAGAGCATTGGGATGGGCGCGGTCCGGCAGAAGTTTTCGCCCGAGTTTGTGAACCGCATCGATTCGGTGATCACGTACCAGCCGCTCGATCGCGAAGCCTGCGGCGTAATTCTGGACCAGATCTTTGTGGATTTCGCACAGCTGATTCAGGGGCGGCTCGGGCTTCGTTCGTTCCGGCTGCAGTGCACGCATGCGGGGCGGAATCTGCTGCTCGACAACGGGACCAGCATCGAGTTTGGGGCGCGGGAGCTAAAGAGAACCGTGCAGCGCAACTTTATTCAGCCGGTGGCGGCGCTGGTGGCCAAGGGCCAGGTCCCTCCGGCGAGCACTGTGATTCTCGATGCCAAAAATGGCGATTTTCGCATCCTGCTGCGCTACTGATTCGCTCCTGTATCGGGCCTGCCGGGATCGCACGCGGTCCCGGCGTGGCTTAGTCGTGGCTAAAGGAGCCGGGGATCAAAGGCAAAGGGGCGTTCGCTCACCGGATGGAGATGCTGCGCCTCGGAGTTCCGTGGATTAAACAAGTAGTTCGACTCTTCCGGCAACAGGGCCGAAGGCACTTGGAGGAGAGCGGTGGAGTTTTCCCGAAGCCAGGCGTCTCCTAGTCTCCGTGTAGTCTGCTCATCGAAGATCCAGTTTCCGGGAAGCCTCGCGCGGTCATCCAACTTGTCCGCGTGGGCTGACTTAGGGAATTCAAAGCAGCCGAGCTGCAAGTCGGCGGGCAGCAAATCGGGATCGGTGTGCGCCAGTCTTTCCAGCACGACGATAGCGGGGGTTGCACCCAAATAGACGACCCGCTGACCCTGCAGGTGCCAGCGTCCACTGGCGAAGGTGCCGCCGATTCCGTCCAGGCCCGGTCCATGCGCGGCCCGATAGAGCCGCCAGAGCCGTAGCATCAAAAAACGAATCCATATTCGATCTGCCGCAACTCTTGCTCTACTTGCTGGGTGCCCGCGTCGGTATCCAACAGCTTGATAGGCAACTCATTGTTCAGCGCCCGGCTAGGCCGCTTTAGCCACTCCGCCGCTTTCTTCTCATCCCCGAAAACGCTGACGGCCAACTGGTAAATCCGGTCCACACGAGAAAGGCGGTCAGAAGCTAAAGGGCTGAGGCGGTCGTTCGCGCGGAATTTACGCTGCAGCGTGCGATTAGAGATCCCCAAAATGTCGAGCAATACTTCCCGGTCTATCCCCAGCGTCTGAATCATCCGGTCCAAGTTGCTAATGGAAATTCCATGACGCACAGACTCGATAGCTTCTGCAGAGGTCAACATGGTTTCTACCTAGGGAGATTGTAGCATGGGGCGGTGACAGATGGCACAATAACAACGCCATCTGACGCAAGACCTTCAAGACCTTAGGGCTTCTGCCAAGTTGCAGACTGGGTTAGGGAGCCTGTATTCCCCATATTCAAGGCAAGGCTGGTTTCGACCTTCCGGCTGGCGTAGGGATACACTACGCTTCCGAATTTCAGATCATCTTTTCCCAACCGCAGCTCACTTCGGCGGGAGCCATCGAGGATGGTCAACGTGGCGCCCTCGGCGCGGCTGATCTCGGGCATTTTCTTGTCCCAGGTCACCCGGAGATCCGGACCCTGCTGCTGCACAGAAAGAGCTATATGGTCCGGTGACAGAGGAGCCCACGGGCCGCCGAACGTTGCCTGCCAAACCGGCCAAAGTACGATTCCCAAGGCAAACAGGAATACAGAGCACAGGACCAGCAGGTCGGGGCTCATGGTTCGGCCCTGCTTTGGCACCGGCGGTTCCAGGACTATTGAAGAAAACGTCTCCGGGCTGGGGTTAACGGCTTGAGTTACAAAATCGGGGGATTCTGGCCGTTCTTCATCGAACGGAAAGGCCGGCAGCGGGGATTGAAACGCAACCTGGCCGCTTTTCCATACCGAAAGGTGGGCTTTGTGCGGTTCACGGGCCTCGATAAGAAGCGCCAAGTACGTGGCAGACCGGAACTGTTTCCAGAGAAAGCCTTTATCGGCCAGAGAGAGGGCGAGGGGGCCGGAACGCAGGTGGCTGCGAAAGAACCCGACGGGAACGCCTACGCGAGCGGTGGCGCGCTGACTGGCAGCCGCAAACTCCTCCTGCTGCTGGGGGCTGAGCAGGTACAGCGGGCCATCTTCAGGACCGGGGGCAATGATTTCGAGGCTCTCTACCCGCAGGGTAGGGATGGGCGAAGGCTCCAGCGAACCGAGAAGCAGTCCGCCGATTTCGATGCCCGATTTTTCGGCTGCCGCAACTTCGCTGTTCAATTCGTGAATAACATCCGAGTTCAGCTCTATAAGATAATTCGCATTGCCCGAAGGCCAACGGATGTACCTGGTCGAGTCTTGGGCGAGCCGCGCCACGGAAGGTGATGCCATCTTCTCTTCTTTAGGGTACAAGCAGACGGGATAAACTGCTTAGTTTGTCCGGTACCCTCTACTTAGTTTCGACGCCCATCGGCAATCTGGAAGATATCACGCTGCGCGCCCTGCGGATTTTGCGGGAGGAGGTCACAACCATTGCCTGCGAGGACACGCGACAAACAAGGAAACTGCTGGACCACTACGGAATTGCGAAGCCGTTGCTGAGTTATCACGAACATAACGAAGCCAGTCGAACAGCGGAGATGCTGGACCTCTTGCGGCGTGGCGAGTCGATTGCACTGGCGAGCGACGCGGGAACACCCCTAATTTCCGATCCCGGCTATCGAGTGGTGACCGCGGCGATCAGGGAAGGGTTTGCCGTGGTTCCACTGCCCGGAGCATCCGCCTTGATGGCCGCGCTGGCAGCATCGGGAATGCCAACGGACGAATTTCGGTTTGTGGGATTCCTGCCCTCCAAAGCCGGGGCGCGCCGCAGAGCGCTCGAAGGGATTCTACAGGAGACAGCAACGGTGATTGCCTACGAAAGTCCCCACCGCATTCTGGACACGCTGGACGATATCGCGGAAGTTTTAGGGGAGCAACGGCCCGTCACGGTGGCACGGGAACTCACCAAACTGCATGAAGAATTTCTCCGTGGCACGGCACGCACCATTCACCAGGAGCTGTCATCCCGGCCAGCCATAAAGGGCGAGATCACACTTCTGATCGGGAAAGGCGAGCGCGTGGAGGCTAAGCCGGGCGACCCACAGGGGGAAGTCCAGCGGCTTCAGGCCGAAGGCGGCCTGTCGCGGATGGATGCGATCAAGGCCGTGGCAAAGCAGATGGGACTTCCGAAGCGGGAGGCTTACCGGCTTTTCGCGGCGGAGGGCAGCACCCCGCCGGGCAGACGTCATGATTCGGACTGAATGCGCCGATGGCAAGCTTCGGTCCTGCGGGTGAAAGCCGTTCGGCGATTAACTGTACGATCATTTCCATAAAGGCCGGATGAGTGCCCACGGTTTCCGCGCGAACCAGGTCCATGCCCAATTCCCGCGCGAGATCCGCCGCTTCGGTATCGAGATCGTAAAGGACTTCCAGGTGATCAGAGATGAATCCGACAGGCGCGACTACTACTTTCCGTATACCGGCGAAGTGCAACTCGCGTAAGTGATCGAGGATATCGGGGCCGAGCCAGGGCTGTGTAGGCGGACCGCTGCGGCTTTGGAAAACAAGGTCCCATTGAGAGATGCCGGCACTCTCGCCTACCAGGCGCGATGTTTCCCGAAGCTGTGCAATGTAGGGACTGGTCTCCGACATGGAACACGGAATGCTGTGCGCGGTGAATACTAAACGGACTTCGCCATTAGTGTCAGGCGTAAACCGTGACAACGCGTTGCGAAGTTTATCGGCCGACGCTTCAATGAATCCAGGGTGATTGTAGAAGGCGCGCAACTTGTCCACCGCCGGCGCGCCTTCGCCCACTTCGGCCTGGGCCGCAGCAATGTTTTCGCGATATTGGCGGCAGCCGGAGTACGAACTGTAGGCAGAGGTCACAAAGGCCAGCGCGTGCCGTATGCCGGCGTCACGCATCCGGCTCAGCGTATCGGGCAGTAAAGGATGCCAGTTGCGGTTTCCCCAATAGACCGGCAGTTGGATCCCACATCGGTCGAGTTCTGCCTGAAGCGCAGCGATGAGCGCGCGGCATTGATCGTTGATGGGACTTTTGCCGCCGAAGCGGTAATAATGCTCGGCTACTTCGAGCAGACGCTGACGCGGGATGCCCCGCCCACGCGTGACGTTTTCCAGAAATGGCAGGACATCATCACCCTTTTCGGGGCCGCCAAAGGAAACAATCAGAAGCGCATCGTATTTACGTTTTCTATTTCCTTGTTCGTTAATATCGCGCATTACAGATTCGATGCAGCTTCAGCATGTTCGTTGAGCCAATTTGATTTACAGGCTGGCCGGCCACAAACACGATGGCATCTCCCGGCGTGGCGCGGCCGGTTTTGACCAAAGCCTGTTCCATCTGAGCGAGTAGATCATCAGTGGAATGATAGGCAGGCGAAATGATGGGGTCCACGCCATAAACCACCGAGAGTTGGCGGGCTACTGTCTCGGTGGCCGTAAATGCATAGATGGGCACAGGGGGGCGATAGCGGGCCAGCAACCGGGCCGAAGCCCCACTAAAAGTGCCTACGGCCAAGGCGATCACGTCTGCGGAGCGCGCTGCCTGATAGGCAACCTGGGCTATGATCTGGGGCACGGTCGCTTCGTCCGGCAGAGAAACTTCGGGGTAGCCTTTCTTTTTTAGAGACTCTTCCGTTTCACAGGCGATACGGTCCATCACGCAGACCGACTCCACCGGATGCCTTCCGGCTGAGGTTTCTGCCGACAGCATAATGGCACTGGTGCCGTCGTGAATGGCGTTGGCGATGTCGCTGACCTCCGCGCGCGTGGGAACGGGATTTTCGATCATGGACTCCAGCATTTGCGTGGCCGTGATGACGAACTTTCCCCGGCGCCGCGCCCGCTCGATCATAGCCTTTTGCATGGCGGGGACCTTCTCGATGGCCATTTCGACGCCCAAGTCGCCACGCGCCACCATCAGGCCATCGCATTCTTCGAGAATGGAATCGAGGTTTTGCCAGCCTTCCGGCTTTTCGATTTTGGCGATGATGGGCTGTTTGGCGTCTACGTCTTCCAGCAAGTGGCGCAGGCGAAGGACGTCACGGGCCTGCCGCACGAAGGAGAGAGCGAAAAAATCGACTTCCTGCTGGACGCCAAAATGGGCATCCGCAATGTCTTTCTTGGAAAGCGACGGGGTACTGATAGCAACGCCAGGGAGATTGATGCCCTTGCGGTCACTGATCAGACCGCCATTGACCACGACGCAACGGGCGGCGATGCCGTCGGTGCTGACGACGCGAAGACGGACCGTACCATCGGCCAGAAGTACCGCGTCGCCGGGCTTCACATCCCGCGCCAACTCGGTATACGTAGTGGAGGCTATCTCCGCGGTGCCCTCCACAGGTTCGGTCGTGATAGTGAACGTGGCGCCGTCTTCGAGCCGATAGGGGCCATTCTTGAACGTGCCGAGCCGGATTTTGGGCCCTTGCAGATCCAGAAGAATGCCCACGTGGCGTTTGAGCTCCGTCGACAGCTCCCGTACTGCTTTGATGCGGCGCGCATGGTCATCCTGGGTGCCATGGGAAGCGTTCAGCCGAAAAACGTCGACGCCAGCCTCAAACAATTTCCGGAGAATATCCTCTGAGTCCGTGGACGGACCGAGAGTAGCAACGATTTTAGTTGCACGCATGATTTGGGTGGGTGGTGCTTACTGTCATTTTCATTATGCCGCTCCGACAGGAGTGATTTACGACAAGCGGAAAGGTACTCAGATTTGGCATAATGTTGGATGCTCTGGTTGTTTTCTTCCGCAGTGGCGGATGATGTATCTTTCCCCATCTAGACATACACGGCTCAATGAGGCGGTTGGGCTGGTCTTATTTTTGCTTGGCCTTGCCGTGGTGCTGAGCCTGGTTTCTTACTCGCCCGCTGATCCGTCGTGGAATACGGCGAGCGGTGCTGTCCGCACTCACAATCTTCTGGGCCTGTTCGGCGCACAGTGGGCCGATTTCTTTTTACAGATATTCGGCCTGAGCGCGTTCTTGCTGCCTCTGCATGTGTGGGCCTTGAGCTGGAAATGGTTTCGCTCGGCATCGATCGAGAGCCCGAAGATCCGCCTGATTGGCGGGTTGGCGCTTTGGTTTTCGCTATCGGGGGCTTGCGGATTGCTTCCCCTGCCGTTCCTGATCGGCGGGACGATACGGCCTAGCGGCATCGTCGGCATGGTGATCGCCGATTATCTGGTAGCGCGGTTAAACATGGTCGGCGCATTGATCGCGGTCGCGGTCGTGAGCATTCTGGCGCTGTATCTTGCGTCGACGTTCGAGGTATCTACACTTCAGCGCTGGCTGAGCGGACCGATAGAGAAGTGGAAAGCATTTGTGACGCGATGGCGCGAAGCTCGTCAACTGCGCCGCGAACACGCCATTCAGAGAGCAAAAGAACGTGCAGCGGAGCGGGTCAGCCGCCGAAGTGCGCAGGTGACCGGTGCTGCTGTGGAGGGGGGAGCCGGGGCTGAAAAACCGAGGCGTACGAGACGCCCGGCCGTCGCTTCCGAAGCTTCTGAAGAAGAACCGTATGCCGCAAGCGAGCCAGCGATGGATAACGCGCCTCCGTTCGATATAGAACCGGAACAAGAGTACGCGGAGGAGCCGGACGGAATTCCCATCCGGATGCTGGAAGAGCAACCGGTGGTTCGGCCGCAACCGGTACCGGAAGAATCCGAAGAGGAGCCCCGGTGGGAAGAGCATGAGATCGCCGCGGTTGTCCCGGTAAAGAAGCGGAAGAAGATTTACCGCCTTCCGCCCACTGCGTTGTTGAACGAAGCGCCTCCGGGGAGCGGCTATGACAGCCAGGAACTCCAGGAAGTTGCCAGCCGGATCAAATCGAAGCTGGAAGAGTTCAACGTCCGTGGCTCGGTCGTCCAGATCAATCCCGGTCCGGTGGTCACGACGTTCGAATACAAGCCCGATGCCGGGGTGAAGTACAGCCGGATCACCACATTGACCGAAGATCTTTGTCTGGGACTGCAGGCGGAATCCGTGCTGATTGAACGCCTGCCAGGCAAGCCGACCGTTGGTATCGAGGTGCCGAATAGCAAGCGCGAGGTCATCAGCCTGCGGGGCGTTATGGAGTCGAGCGAATTCCATGATTCCGTGTCTAAGATGACGATCGCGCTCGGCAAGGACGTAAATGGGCGAATAAAGGTGGCGCCGCTGGAAACAATGCCGCACCTGCTGATCGCGGGCTCGACGGGTTCGGGCAAGAGCGTGATGCTGAACGCCATGGTGATGTCGTTCCTGTACAAGGCGACGCCCGACGAGGTGCGCATGATCATGGTGGATCCGAAGCGGGTGGAGCTCGGTATCTACGAGGGAATTCCCCACTTACTGACGCCCGTCATCACGGAGCCGAAGAAAGCCACCAATGCGTTGCGCAATGCTGTGCTGGAAATGGAGCGCCGGTTAAAGCTGCTGGCATCGCAGGGCGTCCGCAACATTGATCAGTACAACCGCAAGATCGCTCAGCTTCGGGAAAAACCGGGCGAACTGTTCGAGGCTCAGGTGGAGGACGATGATGAGCTTAAGCCGCTCCCGTATATTCTGATCCTCATCGATGAGCTGGCAGACCTGATGATGCTGGAGCGGGCGAATGTGGAGGAGTGCATCACTCGCTTGGCGCAGATGGCGCGCGCGGTGGGCATGCACCTGGTTCTGGCAACCCAGCGGCCCAGCGTAGACGTGATCACCGGCTTGATTAAGGCGAACTTCCCGTCGCGCATCAGCTTCCGCGTGGCGACCCGTGTAGATTCGCGGACCGTGCTCGACAGCATGGGCGCGGAGCATCTGCTGGGAAAGGGCGACATGCTGTTTGTGCCGCCTGGTTCGTCGAGGCTCACCCGCGTACATGGCGCGTTCGTGACGGAAGCGGAAACGAACCGGGTGGTCGATTTCTGGAAAGAGCAGGCTACGCCGGAGTACGACCAGAGCTTCCTGCTTACACCTCCGAGTGAAGGCGAAGAGGACGAAGAGGAAACGTTC
Source organism: Bryobacteraceae bacterium (assembly GCA_035475295.1). Lineage (GTDB taxonomy): Bacteria > Acidobacteriota > Terriglobia > Bryobacterales > Bryobacteraceae > Bog-105. The sequence goes on along the minus strand of DATIMM010000107.1, from coordinate 14,863 downwards.
GACGGTGAAGAAGACCCGATGTATCAGGATGCTGTGCGGGTGGTACTGGAGATGGGCAAGGCTTCTACTTCGACGCTGCAAAGACGTCTGCGGCTAGGCTATGGCCGAGCGGCCCGGATTCTGGACATGATGCAGCACGAAGGAATTATCGGGCCGCCGGATGGCAGCAAGCCGCGAGAGGTTCTGAAGCGGCCAGATTGGTTGCGGGAAATAGAGGGGCAGTTGCGGTGAGCGGGCACGCATAGATAAAAAGGGCTGTTGCGGACTTCCCTTATCCGGGGAGCTCTCTTCCGCAACAGCCGAAGTGCTTACCTGAGGACTAACTATGCTGCGACATCCAACTGCGCAGCCGGTTTTGAGTGTTCCGCCATGTGGTAGCGCTTCTGCAAGGCATCCCAGGCAACGACTGCCTTGCCGCCCTTCTTTTCCATCTGGAGGACGTGAGATCGCAGGAGGTCGAAGCAGGTATGGTCGATGTAATAAAGCTCGTCGATGTGGATGCGCACCACCGCCGTTGTGGGCACTGACTCTAAGGCCGCAGCAATTTGCGGCAGCCTGAGGAAAGTCGCTGTTCCCTTGAGATACACGTCGGCGATGTTCTCCGCGTCCGAGTAGTCGATGCGCACCTTAATTTGTGTCGCCTTGTAGAGCAGCTTAACGAGTGACAGCCCCAGGCCAACCATCACGCCCGTCAACAGATCCGTGAACACAATAGTCAGTACGGTCGCACCATAGATCGCGACGGGAAAGCGCCCGTACTCGCGGAGTTTCCGTAGGTGCTCAACTTCCACCAGCTTGTATCCGGTGAAGATGAGTACGGCCGCCAAGCTGGCAGTCGGCACCATTCCCAGTACTCCGGGGAACAGCGCCACCAGGGCGAGCAGCCAAACTCCGTGAATGATTGCTGACAGGCGTGTTTTGGCGCCGGCCTGCACATTAGCCGAGCTACGCACGATGACGCCGGTCATCGGGAGGGCGCCGATCAATCCGCAGAGTGCGTTACCCACACCTTGCGCGGAGAGTTCCTTGTCGTAATTCGCTGGCTTGCCGGAGTGCATTTTGTCGACAGCGGCAGCCGAAAGCAGGGTTTCGGCGCTGGCGACAAAGGCGACCGCCAATGCCGAAAGCAACGCGGATGGCTGCAGCAGCTTCAAGAACGTATCCGTGGTAGGCAAGGCGAACGATCCGAAAAAGTCGGCCGGCAAAGCCACGTGTTTCACCGGCAGCTGCAGCGCCTGAGCGACCACGGTGGCGGCTACCACACCCAGCAGGGTGCCCGGGATAGTCTTAAGCGATTTCGGGCGGAACTTATTCCACGCCAGCAGGACGGCCAGAGTAAACAACCCCAGCAATGCGGCAACGTGGTGAGTTTGCCCTTCCTGGGGAAAGGCACCCTTCATGAACGCATCGGGAAGGGCCAACAGATTCTGGAGTCCGTTGGCACGAGGCTTGTCGTCTACCATCACATAGAGCTGACTTCCGATGATGAGGATTCCGATTCCGGCCAGCATGCCGTAGACCACGGCGGGAGAAATGGCGCGGAACCAACGGCCCAGCTTCAAACGCCCGGCGGCAAACTGAATCACTCCGGCCAGCAGCAGGATCGGCCCCAGCATGGGCAACCCCATGTCGCGCACGAGCTCAAAAACAATGACGCTAAGCCCCGCCGCTGGACCGCTGACCTGGAGCGGGGAACCTGAGATGAAGCCCACAACGAGGCCGCCAATAATACCGGTTGCGATTCCCAACTGCGGCGGAACCCCGGAGGCGATCGCGATTCCCATGCACAAGGGCAACGCAACCAGAAAAACAACAATGGAAGCGAGAAAATCGCGACCGAAGGTTGATCGATCAAACATAAACTTTTTCTTTCACCGACACTCCTTAGGCGCTACGGCTTAAACACGGGGACTGCCCGTCATTATTCTTGTGCCTTTTGACCAATTGCAATCTCGGTCTGGGAGTCGCCGTAACGAAACGCTCATCGAGCGGAGCGAACCCGCCCGAAGCGGCATCGTAGGCACTGATCCCACCCTCGCGGATGTCGTAGATCCAGCCGAAGATATGCAGGTTGCCCCGCGCAATTCTGGAGGCCACCGCAGGGTGAGTCTTCAGGTGTTCTAACTGTGCGACGACGTTTTCCCGCTCCAACTCGGCGGCGAGGTCCTCTTTAGAGTGATGGTGCTGAGCCTCGGAAACCACCTGCCTGGCGGCCTCGGCGTACCGTAGCCACGCCGCCACGGAAGGGAGAGAGGATACTTTCTCGGGATGTACGAGGGCGTCGATTGCACCACAGCCGGTGTGCCCGCAGATAATAACGTTGGGGACGTTCAGCACCCCTACGGCGTATTCGATAGTCGCGGCAACGCCACCCGCTGGATCTCCATGCGGGGGAACCAGGTTTCCCGCATTGCGGCAGACGAACAAATCGCCCGGCCTGGCCTGAAAAATCAGTTCGGGAACCACTCGCGAATCCGAACAGGTAATGAACAGCGCGCGCGGCGATTGCCCCGCCGCCAACTCTTGATAAAGGCTATGGTGGGTGGGAAGAATGGTTCGCTTGAACGAAAGAAAGCCCTCATAGAGAGGACCTATGGAGCTTTCCAGCCCGTTGATCGGATGACTCATGCCGGTAGGGTTAGCAAGTGCCTGGCCAACCCTGGGATGGGCCCAAGTCATTGAAAAAGCTCGCCTTCCCTTCGTTCCAGGCGCCCTTGCTCAGCGAGCGAACTTTGCTCACGGATCATCTGAGTCAACCACTGCCTTATATCAGGCAACGCGATCGCTCTCTGTACTCTGAAGGAGGATAAACCATCTGCTTGAAACTTCAGTCGATTACAAAACCAGTTCAACTGACGGTGATCGCCGGCACACTGCTGCTGATTGCACTGGCCCAGCACTTCACGCCGGACAACTTAATTCACTGGCACTTCGTATGGGAACGCTTATATTATATCCCGATTATTACGAGTGGTTTGCTGTTTGGGTGGCGCGTGGGTTTGGGCGCGGGCCTGTCTGCCGGGGCCTTTCACCTTATGTTTCACCGGGAAAAGATGCCCGTCTATGATGCGCTTGACAGCTACCTGGATGTGGCGGTATTCGGGCTGGTAGGCCTCCTGACGGGGGTCCTCTCCGACCGCGAGCGGAAACAGCGACGCATGGTGGAGGCCACCTCGGCCGAGTTGGAGGCGTTGTACAGGCAGTTGCAATCCAACTATGAACAGATGAAACGAGCCGATCGGATGGCGGCGCTCGGCCACATCTCGGCCGGACTGGCCCATGAGATCCGCAATCCACTGGCCGCCATCGACGGGGCTGCGAGCATTCTTCAAAGGCGGGCCAAAGAAGACGGAAACGATACGGAATTCCTTGATATCGTGCAGGCAGAATCGCGCCGCCTGAATAGACTTCTGACGAATTTTATCGACTTCGCGCGTCCACGTTCTCCGGATCTGCGGAGCGCTTCCGTGGAAGAGCTTTTCGACTCGACGATTGTGCTGGCATCCCACGCCGCGCGCGAAAGGGCGATCGATTTCAAGAAGCTCGTGCAGTCAGACTCGTCTTCCCTGCTCTGCGATCCTGAACAGATAAAGCAAGTTCTGTTGAATCTTACGCTGAATGCGGTTTATGCCATGCCGGATGGAGGCGAGATCGTATTCTCCGCGACGCGGGAGGGTAACGACCTGGTCATTCGCGTTCGCGACCAGGGTAGCGGGGTTCGGCAAGAAGATGCCGACAGCATCTTCGATCCATTCTTTACAACGAAAGAGAACGGTACGGGACTAGGCCTATCGGTTGCCTATCAAATTGTGGAACAGCATGGAGGCAAGTTGCAACTGGAGTCAAATTCGCCCGGAGGCGCCACGTTTGCAGTACGGCTACCGTATTCCAGGAGCACTATATGAGCACGCCACGAATATTGGTGGTGGATGACGAGCCAAACTTGCGCCGGGTGGTGCAGGTCCAGCTTCAAGAGATGGGGTACCGGGCCGACACGGCGGCGAACGGAGCGGCGGCCCTGGACCAACTCCGCGCTGATAACTATCAGCTTGTGCTCACCGATTTACGCATGCCCGGCATGTCGGGTGTTGACCTGTTGAAGACAGTCCGCCAGGAGTTTCCGGAAGTTGTGGTCATCATCATGACGGCTTTCGGCAGCGTGGAAACGGCAGTCGAAGCCATGAAATCGGGCGCATACCACTACATCACCAAGCCGGTGCGCGATGACGAGCTGAAGATCGTGGTGGACCGTACCCTGGAACATTGCCGCCTGATGGTTGAGGTCAACCAGCTGCGCGACAGCCTAAACGAGAAGTACGGCTTTGAAAACATCATCGGGCGGTCGAATGCGTTGCTTTCGGTGCTGGATATCGCGGCGCGGGCGGCGCGAAGCTCTTCGACGGTATTAATCGAGGGTGAAACCGGAACGGGAAAAGAGCTGCTGGCGCGGGCCATACATTTCAATAGCCCTCGAAGCAAGGCACCGTTTCTGGCATTGAATTGCGGTGCGATTCCGAGGGACCTTCTGGAATCGGAGTTATTCGGCCACCGTAAGGGGTCATTCACGGGCGCAATCGACAACAAACGAGGCAAGGTGGAGGCGGTGGATGGCGGCACCCTGTTTCTGGACGAGATAGGAGAGATGCCGCTGGACCTGCAGGTCAAGATGCTTCGCCTGGTGCAAAACGGGGAACTGGAGAAGGTGGGCTCGATCGACACCGTAAAAGTGAACGTCCGAATCGTTGCGGCCACGAATCGCGGCCTTCTCAAGATGGTGGAAGACGGGCTATTCCGGGAGGATCTGTATTACCGGCTGGCAGTGATTCCCATGACGTTGCCGCCACTGCGCCAGCGTCCGGAGGACATTCCAGACCTGGTGCACTTTTTCTTCGAGAAGAGTCTTCACAAGCATGGGCGGGACGACCTTGCGCTGCCCGATGCGCTGCTACCCTACTTTTCCCAGTACCGATGGCCAGGCAACATTCGTGAACTGGAGAACGTGGTCGAGAGAATTACCGTGCTGAGCCGCGGCCCACAGGTGGTGCTTTCGGATCTGCCCGAAGCCCTCCAAAAGAGCAGGCAGGTGTCCGAGGCGCTGGATATCGATCTGCCACCGGGGGGCATCAGCCTGGATGCGGTGGAGCGGGAACTGATCCGGCGTGCGCTTGAGCGGTTCGACTGGAACCAGACCCGTGCCGCGCGCTACCTGGATCTCAGCCGGAAGACCCTGATTTACCGGATGGAGAAGCACGGATTAACAAGGAGTTAGAAAAGAACTACCAGTATTTCCACGCAACCGGCTACAATGACAAGAGATAGAAGGGCTCACGTCCCTTCTCCGGTTCCGGAAGTAACACGTGGCATTACTTGAGAGCGAGCGCCACCGTTCCGACGAGGTCTCCTCGGAACGGCTTCTTCGCGACGATCCCAAAGCGGCAGCAGGTAAAATCGCCGTATTTCAATACCTGGCCATTGCTGTTTTTATTTTTCTGGTATCGGGCTTTTGGAAGCTACAGGTACAAAACTCAGACGTTTATAGCGAAGCAGCCGAACGGAATCGGATCAAGAGTACTCCGATCCTGGCTGGCCGGGGTAAGATCCTCGACCGGGATGGGCGAGTCATCGTCGATAACAAAGCCTCTTATTCGTTGCTGCTGAGCCGTGACCAGATGAAATGGGAGCACCTTCCCGCGATCGCGGAAGCGTTGCAGCTGGATTACGGAGAGCTTGCGAACAAGATTCGCCGCCTCAATTCCCGTCCGCAGATCATTATCAAAGACAATTTATCGCGGGATGAAATCGCCTTTGTCGAGTCGCACCGCGATGCGAGCACCTACCCTGAGATGGAGTTGATCCGATCGTGGCGGCGTCAATATCCGCAGGATGGATTTGCCGCGCACGTCAGCGGGTATGTCGGCGAAATCAGCGAAGGTGAGCTGGATGAGCCCGCATTTCTGGACTATCACCAGGGCGATATCGTCGGCAAGGATGGCATCGAGCGCGAATACGACAGCACCCTGCGGGGTATCGACGGCCAGCAGCGAGTGATGGTGGATAACATGGGTCGCGAACGCAGGATCCAGGAGCCACAGGAAGCAATCCCAGGTAAAGATCTGAAGCTGACGCTCGACCTGGACTTGCAAGCGGTGGCCGAACTTTCCATGGAGGGTAAACGCGGGGCGGTGGTCGCCTTGAATCCGCGGAACGGGGAAGTCCTCGCCATGGTCAGTCGACCTACTTTCGATCCTAATAAGTTCACTGGCCGTATCAGCCGCGCCGACTGGAGCGAGATTGCGAGCGATCCGTACAAGCCGCTTCTCAACCGAGTCACGCAGGCGCAGTTGGCACCCGGCTCTACGTTCAAGCCGATCATGGGCATCGCCGGACTGGAATCCGGGGTCATTGATGCCACCACGGATTTTCACTGCGCCGGAGGCGCTTCATTTTACGGACACTACTTCGCCTGCCACCTGAAGGGCGGGCACGGCAATATTGAACTTCATCGCGCTATCGCACAATCGTGCGACGTTTACTTTTACAACGTCGGCAACCGCCTCGGCATCGACCGAATCGCGCATTATGCCGACATCGCCGGGATCGGGCACAAAACCGGCATCGACTTACCAAACGAGACACAAGGAACGATGCCCTCCACAAAGTGGAAGCTGCGTATGTCTCGCCAGAAATGGTACGCGGGAGAAACCATTTCCGTCTCCATCGGGCAAGGCGCCGTGACGGTTTCCCCTCTTCAGATCGCTTCGGCCTTGGGCGGCTTAAGCGTAGGCGGAGTGTGGTACAAGCCTCATCTTGTCAAGAAGGAGGCTCCCGTTGTGCTGCGGCGCGCCAACTTCAATCCGGAGAATTTGCAGCAGGTAATTTCCGGGATGTGCGCTGTGGTCAATGAGGGAGGCACGGGGCGAGCCGCAGCTTTACCCGATGTTACGGTTTGCGGCAAGACCGGCACGGCGCAGTTGGCCGCCACCGAGAAAACCAAGGGCGCGGGATTGAAATCCTCGATGGCCAATAACGCATGGTTTGTCGCTTTCGCACCCAGGGAGAATCCTGAGATCGTCGTGGCCGCGCTGTTTGAGAACGGTGTGGAGAGCTACAATGCCGTACCCATCGTTCGCGACGTATTGAAAGCGTATTTCGATAAAAAAGCTCGTGAATCTGCGGCCCGCGCCCAACGGCAGGAGACCTCCCTGATGCCAGGGCCGCTATTCAACTTCGCGATTTACCGAACTATGGCCGCTTTGAAAGTAGAGCTACCGGAGGGCTTTCGGCGCTGATGTCGATCTCCCGTTCCATCAAAGATCTCGATTGGCCGTTGGTGATTATCACGCTCCTGCTGTGCGCGTTGGGGGTACTCCAGATTTATAGCGCGACGGCCATGACGAAGTGGCAGGATGCATGGTGGAAACAGCTCATCTGGGTGGGAACGGGCCTGGTGATGATGTGGGTCGTGGCGCAACTGGACTACCATACGCTGCTGAGCCGCGTGTTCGTTCTGTATGCGGGTGTCATTGGCCTGTTGATCGCCACAGCATTTATCGGGAACAAGGTTTTCGGCTCAACGCGCTGGATTCATGTGGCGGGCTTCACCCTCCAGACATCGGAGTTTGTGAAGATCGTCCTGATTCTGCTCGCTGCGAAGTTTCTGTCCGACTTGAAGGTAAAGACGCTCGAATGGGGAGACATCGCCAAGCTGGCGGCGTTAGTAGCGGTTCCCATGGTTCTGGTGATGAAGCAACCGGATCTGGGCACATCGCTGACGTTTCTTCCGATCCTGATCTGCGGGATTCTGATGGCTGGAGTACGCTGGAGACACCTGCTGATCATCGCGGGCGTCCTGCTGGTCGTGGCGCCGATCGGTTATCATTTTCTTAAGCCGTACCAGAAGGATCGGCTGGTCAGTTTTATCAACCCAGACCACGATCCCAAAGGATCAGGCTTTCAGGTTATTCAATCGAAGATAGCAGTAGGAAATGGCGGGATCTGGGGCCGTGGTGCGAAGGAAAGCTCACAGACGCACCTTGGCTTCTTGCCGGTGCCTCATACCGATTTCATCTTCTCCTCGTTTGCGGAGGAACATGGATTCGCCGGCATTATCATCGCCCTGGTGTTGTATTTTCTCCTGATTATGCAGATCGTGCAAAGTGCGCAAACAGCAACGGACAACGCAGGTCTTTATATCTGTATGGGCGTTGCGGCACTTTTGTTATTCCACGTATTAGTTAATGTAGGAATGGTGGTCGGCCGGATGCCGGTCACAGGGATTCCCCTCCCGCTGATGAGTTCGGGGGGATCGAATACCTGGTCAGTTTTTTTAATGCTTGGCCTAGTGAATAGTGTCAGGTCACGAAGAGTTTTGGATTAGAGAAGAGTTGGACAGGGCCATCGAGAGCTCTGGTCAACCATTATGGGAACGAGGACGTTAGGACAAAAGAGTTTCGGATCGCCGGCAAAGTTTCAGCAGTTACTCAGAAATGATGTAATCGTATCCGATGGCGCGGATGTTTGTGAGCAGGTCTCCATTCGCGCATACGGCCACAGGTTTTAGCTTTCGCCTCGCATTAGTAGGGTGTAAAGCACGGCACAGTTCCGGAGTTTTCTTGCACTATCAGCTTCGGCCCAGTAAGGCTGGTGATTGATATGAGTAAGGAACTGGTGATTGGGTCCAATCGCCATGAGACAAAAGTAGCTGTTCTCGAGGAAGATCAGCTTGTGGAGGTTTACTTCCAGCGCGGGAACGAGTATTCCCTGGCCGGAAGCATTCATAAAGGGCGCGTGACCCGAGTGTTGCCTGGAATGCAATCGGCGTTCGTCGATCTGGGCCTGGAGCGTGACACGTTTCTTTATGTCTCCGACTTCTTTGAAGAACACGACGATATAGATACGGTCGGCGATGAGAAACCGGTCAGGACTGAGGGGCGACGTGGCGAGGAACGCTCCAATCGGGGGGACCGCCGGGACCGGGGTGCCGGGCGTGGCAATGGGCGTCCGCAAGGACAGGCGGCGATAGAGGCCAGAGAGCAACCGCAGGCGATTGCGCCTTCCCCCAGGGCCGAAGAAATACCCGAGCTGGCCGATATTGAAGACTCCGCAGCTGTCGCTCCGGTCGAGGCTCCGGAAAACAGGGACGCTTCTGCTGAAGGCAGACAGCCGGAGCAGCGAAGCGAAGGAGACCGGTCATCCCGCGGCTTCGACCGACGGGGCGGAAGGCGTTCCCGCAGACGGCCCCGAGGACGCGGCTTTCCAGAGAACAAGTATGCACAGCCCACCGGCGCATCTTCTACGCAGGAGAGCAGCGCCGAACTCGGAGAGGGCGAAGAATCGGAAGCGCCGAACGACGTCATTATTCTTCCTGGCGAGTCACTTGCCAAGTACCGGCATAGCGCACCCCAAACATCGTTCAGGCAAGACGAGAGTTCGCAGGAAGACGAGGCATCTCTGTCTGAGGAGGCGGAGAAGGATTCCGAGGGAACACCTGCCGCCAATGTAATTCCCCAGACTGAGCCGGAACACGAAGAGGATATCGAGGCCCAAGCCGAAGAAATCGAGTTTACCGATAAGGTTTTCGGTCACAATGGCGCGGACGAGGACGTTCCGGAAGGCGAGAAACTCGAAATGCCCAAGGAGGATGCGACGGCGCCGCCTCCTGCTTTCCTGGTAAGCGACATAGAGCCGGGCGAAGAAGAGCATCTGCTTTCGCCAGGGCATGCCGAAACGCTTCATATCGAGCCGTTTCACGAGACGGTGCGGCTGCAACATCCGGCTCTCCCACCGGAGAGCTCGGTTGACGAAAAGGTCCTCCCGATAGCTGACGAAGCGAGTCCAATCGAGGACGATATTGCGTCCGTGGACGAAGCGCCTGCTGAACTCGAGACCGAGGGCGCGGACGAGGAGCCGGAACAGGTAGAAGGTGTAGAAGGTGCAGAAGGTTCCGCCCCTGCGGCAGCGCAGACGGCGGAAGTGCGTGACCAAGGCGGTCGATCGATGCACCGGATGTCGCGGCGTATGCGGCGGCGGCGTGGAGGAAATCGGTTTGGCCGCGAAGCACAGGGCGGAAGCGCCCAGGGTGAAACGGCGGGACTCGCCACGGCCGCCGCGACCGCAGTCGCGTTCGACGCGACAGCGTCTGCCGAACCCAGAGCCGAACAGGCCCGGTTCGAAGCACCGGAAGAGCGTTCCGCAGCGAAGCCGGAGCGAGTCCTCCCGTCCATCACCGACCTGCTGAAGCCCGGCCAGGAGATCATCGTCCAGATTGCGAAGGAACCGCTCGGGCAAAAGGGCGCGCGCATCACTTCCCATATCGCGCTTCCCGGGCGCTACGTGGTCTTCATGCCGAGCGTCAATCACCTCGGGGTTTCCCGCAAGATCGCCAGCGACGAGGAGCGCCAGCGGCTGAAGCGTATTCTACAGGCGCACCGGGTTGGAACGACTGGCGGATTCATCGTCCGTACCGCTGGCGAGGGCATTCCCGAAGAAGAAATCGCGGCTGACATGAACTTTCTTTACAGCCTCTGGCTCGACATTCGCCAGAAAGCTGAGAAGAAGCCCGCCCCTGCCCTGTTGCACTACGACCTGGACGTGGTGCAGCGCATACTCCGCGACCAAGTGACCGAAGACTTTAAGGCGATCTGGGTCGATAACGAGGACATGTACGAGAGCGTGCTCAGTTTTATGCAGCGGTTTCAGCCAGCTCTTGTCAATCGGGTGAAGATGTACACGCGTACGGCACCCATCTTCGACGCATTCAACATCACGCAGGAACTGGAGAAGGCGCTGCGGCCCAAGGTCTGGCTGAAATCGGGCGGCTACATCGTCATCAACCAGACCGAGGCTCTGGTGGCCATCGATATCAATACGGGCAAGTATGTCGGCAAGACAGGCCGCCTGGAAGATACGATCGTCAAAACCAATACCGAGGCGGTTAAGGAAATCGTGCGGCAAATCCGCCTCCGGGATCTGGGCGGCATCATCGTGCTCGACTTCATCGACATGGACGAGCGCAAGAACCGGCAGAAGGTGATGCAGGCGCTGGAGGAGGCCATGGAAGCCGATAAAGCGCCCTATAAGATTCTCCAGTTCAATGATTTCGGACTCGTGGCTATCACTCGGAAACGTGTGAAGCAAAGTCTGGAAAGGACGCTGTGTGCGCCCTGTCCCTATTGTGAGGGTGCGGGCTATGTCAAGAGTGTTCAAACGATTGTGGGCGAGATCCTAGTCGAGGCACAAAAGATCGCGAAGGCTATCGACGGCAAGGATGTGATGCTGCGGGTGCATCCGGATGTCGCCAAGGTGCTGAAGGCTAGCGACAACAAGTACCTGGAAGAGCTGGAAGAGGTCCTTGGCAAACCTGTGCTGGTGAAGGGCGATCCCACCTTGCATCATGAGAAGTTCGATCTGGCTTAGGCCAGATCGAATCTCCTCATGGAGTTTGGACAACTTTTATCAGCGACTGGCGAACTTGGCCTGAGCTCGGCAGGAGTGGAGCTCACACGCTATCGTCGTGTTTCGCACTTTTTTGTCGCGTTTCCCTCTCTCTGTTGACGGGTTAACACGTGGCACAGCAGCCACACTACCGCAGAAAGTTGAAGCTTCACTTTTCTGACGACTGCAGCCCCGTACGACCTGACCGCAAGGAACCGGATATAATCCACGTGAGCACAGCCCATGCTGGCCACTTCAAACCGCAATCGGTTTGGAGCCGCACATGCCTGAGAAGTAAACATCCGGTTCGTTAGCGTTTTCGCGGAGGATCATAATGACGCGCAGAATTCCCAGAACAGCAAATTATTTAGCCGTGCTGTTTGCAGTAAGCATACCGTCCGCTGCCACAACGTTTTCCTTCACTGCAATCAGTGTTCCCGGTATTACAGCACCGCAGGCAGCAGGCATCAACAATGCCGGTGAGATCGTCGGATACGGAGGGGCCGGGCAGGTGTCAAGCGGATTTCTGATCACCTCGACTGGCGTTGTGAACATCTTTGTTCCGGGCTCATCTGGAACGCAGGCGTTTGGGGTTAACGATACGAGACAGATCGTGGGAACCTATTTCAGCGGCACAGGCGCACATGCTTTTGTCTATAGCGATGGGCGAGCCACTGCTCTTGTAGTGCCGAACGGAATCAGTATGCCTGCGGCAAGTGGAATCAACAATGCTGGCCAGGTTGTGGGACATTTCAGCAGTGGAGATTCGACGCGTGGATTTCTCGACAGCTCTGGCACCTTCACGACGATCTCAGTCTCCGAGTCTGCTGCCACCCAAGCTTTCGGCATCAATAATGCTGGTCAGATCGTCGGAACCTATACCGACAGCGCAGGAAAACAGCACGCATTCGTGGACAACGGCGGGGTCTTCACAGAAATCGATGCGCCAAACGCAGTTACTACTTCGGCAGCGACAGGAATTAACAACCTGAACCAAGTAGTCGGAAATTTTGAAACTGGCACGGGAAGCGCAGGCTACCTGGATGACAACGGTGTTTTCAGTACCATTGCCTACCCGGGCGCAACTGGGACGCAGGTCTTCGGGATCAATGACGCAGGCCAGGTCGCCGGCAACTACTTTGATAGCGAAGACCGGCCCCACCCATTTCTAGCAACTCCACTGTCCGAAATACCTGAACCGGCGTCTCTCACGCTCATGCTACTTGCTGGTGCGGGACTTATCCCCACCTTCTTACGACGAACAAAGACGGAGCGGGCCAGTCCGCACTCGGAGCAGGAATAAGTTGTGATTACGTAGTGCCGCTCGACCAACGTTTGGAGAAGATCGAGTCAGCCTAGGCCAAATCGAACTTCTCCTTAGTTCCGCTATCAGCGGTATTTGAGCCTAAGCGTTGTACGATCCGGAAGCCACTTTTCCTCCTCGCCCGGTCCAATTGGTATGGAAGAATTCTCCCCGCGGTTTGTCAAGACGCTCGTAGGTATGTGCTCCGAAGAAATCGCGCTGGGCTTGAAGGAGGTTAGCGGGCAGCCTTTCCGTTCGGTACCCATCGAAGAAGCCAAGCGCCGTCGAGAAGGCAGGCGTCGGGACGCCATATTCAATGGCATGAACGAGAGCGCGGCGCCACGAGGCTTGGTACTCCTCCAGAACCTTGCTGAAGAATCCGTCCAGGAGGAGGCTCATAAGCTGCGGGTTCTTGGCGTATGCTTCTTTGATTTTGCCGAGAAAGCGGCTGCGAATGATACAGCCCCCGCGCCACATATCCGCGATGCCCCCCATGTTCAGGTTCCAACCGTACGCCTTCCCCGCTTCGCGCAGTAGCATGTAGCCTTGCGCATAAGAGATCATTTTCGAACAGTAGAGCGCACGTCGCACGTCTTCAATAAAGCTCTTCCGATCTTGATCGAGAGCGCTTCGTTTGGGGCCAGCCAACGTCTTTGAGGCGGTTACACGCTCGTTCTTCATCGCCGAAAGGCAGCGGGCAAAGACGGCCTCACCGATGAGGGTCACGGGCATCCCTAAATCCAGAGCGCTGATGGCGGTCCACTTTCCGGTTCCCTTTTGTCCGGCCGTGTCCAGGATTTTGTCTATCAGGGGCGAGCCATCCTCGTCCTTCTTGGTGAAGATTTCGCTGGTGATCTCGATCAAGAAGCTGTCCAACTCGCCTTTGTTCCATTCCGCAAACACTTCGTGCAACTGGTCCGCAGTCAGGCCTAATGCTTCCCTAAGTAGTTGGTAGGCCTCGCAGATAAGCTGCATGTCCCCGTATTCAATACCGTTGTGCACCATCTTGACGTAGTGCCCGGCGCCATCCTCTCCCACCCAGTCGCAGCAAGGCGTGCCATCATCTACTTTGGCGGCGATGGACTGGAAAATTTCTTTCACATGAGGCCAAGCTTCCGGACTGCCACCCGGCATGATGGAGGGGCCGAATCGAGCTCCTTCCTCGCCGCCCGATACACCGGTTCCGATGAAAAGAATTCCCTTATCCCTGAGAGTCTTGGTGCGGCGGTTTGTGTCCTGAAACTGCGAGTTGCCGCCGTCGATGACAATGTCTCCCTTCTCCAGATGAGGCACCAACTGGTCGATCATTTGATCGACTGTTTCGCCGGCCTTCACCATCAGCATGATTTTGCGAGGCCTCTTAAGAAGTTGGATTAGCTCGTCAACCGAATGTGCTCCCACGACCCGCGAGTCCTTCGCCTCGTTCTGGAGGAATTCGTCCACTTTGGAGACGGTCCGATTGAATACGGCCACTCGATAACCGTGGTCGTTCATGTTCATGACGAGATTCTGGCCCATAACAGCGAGCCCGATGAGTCCAATGTCACAGATGTTTTCTTCCATACATACTCCTCATTGATTTGTGTTTGCGGCCTCGGCCAGATGCGAGCAGCAACGGCAATCGAGCCCTCCTGCGTTAAAAAAAATCAAAGTAGCACGCTCCGAATCCGATTTCTTCGACGGCAGAACAGTCGTGATTGCCTGAGCACAGAGCTTTCGGACGACGTCCTTGAATTATCTCGCAAGACAGCGGAAAGATATCCTGTTCTCCTGAATTCTTGGTCGGTTCAGGCATAAGTCGGCGGGCAGTCACGGAGCGCCAAATGTTACACTGGAGTTCGGCTTCTTTGAGGCCACCTCCAGATTGCTTTAAACTTATCTCTTCAGGAGAGATGGCCGAGTGGTTGAAGGCGCACGCTTGGAAAGCGTGTTTAGGGGAAACTCTAACGTGGGTTCGAATCCCACTCTCTCCGCCAGCTTATTTTCGTCCGAACCGGACACATGGGTAACAGAACGTTCCTAAGACATAGGTAACACTTTTGGCCCGAAAGGGTTTTCGAGGGGCTGCAAAGTGCGTTCCTCCAAATCGACATAGCCGAGATCGTACTCCATAAAGCTGACCAGCCA
>DATIMM010000106.1:0-6128 GCA_035475295.1 Bryobacteraceae bacterium | reverse complement strand
GGTCAAACACTTCGCCGTAACCGAACACCAAAACCTGGAGGTCAGGGGCGAGTTCATCAATGTGTCCAACACGCCCATTTTGAATGCTCCGAACCGTTCCATCGGTTCGAATCTCGGTGTCGTGAGCAGCTCACAGGGCGCGCGTAATATTCAGCTCGGCGTGAAGTACAACTTTTAGTCATCCCCGGCGGAGCGGGCTTGGAGACCGGCTTCAACCCGCTTTGCCGGGCTGGTATTCTTCCATTTCGAATGACTGCCTTACAACCGCCCTCAATTCTTCAAGCGAGTTGATCTCGCCCGCGCCAAGCGCCTGCACCAATGCGTTTCCTGCCGCGGTTGCCTCCGCCGGTCCCGCGATTACCCGCCGTCCAGTCGCATCGGCGGCAAGCTGATTCAGCAGCTTATTGCGGGAACCCCCGCCGACAATGTGGATGACTTCGATCTGCCGGCCGGTGAGTTGCTCGAGCAACTCCAAAACTTCTTTGTAGCGGTTCGCAAGGCTTTGGAGCACGGCTCGCACGATTGACCCGGCATCTTCCGGTATTTCTTGCCCGGTCTTGCAGCAGAAATCGCGGATCAGTTTCGGGTAATTGCCCGGAGACGAGAACTGGTCGAGATCGAATACCGCGCCCGATGGTTTGGCAGCCGCCGCTAATTCCATCAATTCGCGATACGAATATTCTTTTCCCTCTTTGGCCCAAGCCCTTCTACACTCCTGCAAAATCCACAACCCGGGAATGTTCTTCAGAAACCGAATAGTATGCTCTACTCCGGCCTCGTTTGTGAAATTGGCGTTGCGCGACGCATCGTTAATAACCGGGTTCTCCAATTCAACTCCCATCAACGACCACGTCCCCGAGCTGATGTAACACCAATGCTCATTCGAAGAAGCGGGAACGGCGGCAATCGCGGAAGCGGTGTCGTGCGATGCAGTCGCATAAACCGGAGTGTCGTACTTCAGGCCGCACGGCTCGGAAATATACGGAAGAACCGGCCCCAATTCCGTTCCAGGATCGACCAGCTCCGGAAGAAACCCGGCGTGTATGCCGAGATTGCGCAGCATATCTGTCGCGAAGCATCTCTTCACCGGATCATAGAACTGCGAAGTGCTGGCGATTGTTCGTTCCGACGCGAACGAGCCGGTAAGGAAATAGTTGAACAGATCGGGCATGAACAACAGTTTCGAAGCGCATTCCAGAAGCTCAGGTGAATCCCGCTGGGTTGCATATAACTGGTACAGCGAGTTAATGTCCATGACCTGTATCCCGGTCTGGCGGAAGATTTCGTCTCGAGAAACGGCTTCGAAGACCTGGCCGGGAACTCCTTGGGTTCGTGCATCGCGATAATGCCTGGGATTTTCCAGCAGACCTCCGTGCGCTGCAAGCAGGCCGAAATCCACCCCCCAAGTATCCACGGCGATCCCGTCCAGTTCATCCACGCTGCGGGCCGCATCGCCGATGGATTCGCAGATCTCGTGGAACAGCTGCAGAGTGTCCCAATACAGGCCGGTCGGAAGGCGCACCGGTGTATTCGCAAACCGGCGCAGATCCGTGAGCTCGATTCTGTGATCGTTCAGGTGCGCCAGCATCGCGCGGCCGCTTTCGGCCCCCAAGTCCAGCGCAAGATAACGGCGGCTCATTGCCGCGAGTATATATCGCTGCTATCCCAGCCCTGTACGGAAATAGAGCCGGCCATGTATTGAAATCATGGCCGGCGCGTATGGCATCGTCGCGAGCGCGTTGGTCGGCTACGCCGCAATCTGTATGGAACAGGTCACTTGATGCTCACCATGACTGATATTCCCGGCAGACCGGAGCGGCCCGCGAGCAATTCCTTCCGCCCCTGGTCAGTCCCGTAGGTGTAAGTCAGCCCAGCGGGCGCCAGGTGCAGGGAGCGAACCGTGTTTCCAACAATCAGCATTGAACTGCTTGCCGAGGCTGAATACGGTGTCACATCCATGCCCTGAGCGAGAACGATAGCGACCCCGTCGTTTCCTCTCCTCAGTAGAATTCGCCCGTTCGGCGTGGTGTGATCCAGACTGAATGTGTAATCGCCAGCAGAAAGCACTGCCGATCCCCAGTGGGTTTGAAGCGGTAAAGTAAAGCTGCCAGCGACATCGGCTGCCCGGAGCAGGCCGGTCGCCAAGCACAGGCACCCAACGCCGAACAATACAGTCACGGTTCGGTTCGATTTCATAATCATCCTCCTTTGATTTTGGCCAACGACCCTTGGCCGCTTGCCCGTTGCTTGACTATCCGGGAGTTGCCGCCGATTGGCCATGGACCGGGGTTGTACTGCGCATGACTTTACATTGAACACGAAGGTTAACCGCGGAAAGGGGGAGTTAAAAGCCGGTGTTACATGAGAGAAATCCCCGGTTTCGCTGGACCTCGGCGCGATGTTATACTTCACGCACTCGGAAGGAATTTGTGGGGACGCAAGAAGTGCCGCATTCGTCGCCGGTTTTCCATTTCGGCGATTTCGAAGCAGATCTTAGAAGCGGAGAACTACGGAAGCAGGGAGTCCGAATCAAGATCCAGGACCAGCCATTTCAGATTCTCATGCTGCTGCTGGACCACGCGGGCCAGGTGGTCAGCCGGGATGAGCTCCGCGGAAAACTGTGGGCTGGCAGCACATTCGTCGATTTTGAGCAAGGTCTTGCTACGGCAGTCAAAAAGCTTCGGCAGGCTTTAGGCGACGACGCAGAGGCGCCTCGGTACGTTGAGACCATTCCGAAGCGCGGTTATCGGTTCACCGCACCGGTGAAACTCTCGGAATCTCCAGTTGCTGTCTCCGCCGCAGTCTCACAGCGCTCGCACGAAGCATCTCCAGAGGGCATTCCAGCTTCTGCCGGAATGCTGGTCCGTCGTCACCGGGTCAAGATGCTTGTCGTCACCGTAGCAGTCGCACTGGTGGCGACGCTTGCGCTCAAATTCAACAGACTGTTTCCTACCGGAGAGCAGAGTTCACCCGGTAGAGGAAAGGATGCCCGCCAAGCTGCGGAATCGGTTTCGGAGAGGCCCCTGACTACCCTCCCGGGCGGTGAATACGAACCCGCGCTCTCACCCGACGGGAAGATGATGGCGTTTGTATGGGGCCGGGAGGGCCGCCACGACTTCCATATATATACTCAGTCGATTGACCTGGGCTCGCCAGCGCGCCTGACCACTGGCTCAGCGCCCGAGGGCAGCCCGGCATGGTCGCCGGATGGCCGCTACCTTGCCTACATCACGTGCACGGAGGAGGCCGATCAATCTGGACTTTATATTATTCCGGCCGTCGGCGGTGCGGAAAGAAAAATCGCCAGTGTGGCGCCGCGGGCCTATATCTTCGATCGCCAGATCGATTGGTCGCCGGACGGGAATTCCCTGGCGCTGGTCGACAGGAATTCAACCCAGGACCCGTACTCCATCTACGTGCTTTCATTGAATAACGGCGTCAGGCGACAACTGGCCATCCCTCCGCGTGCGAGCCCTGGAGACAGCGGGCCTGCGTTTTCTCGTAATGGCGGGCAGATTGCCTTCCGGCGCACCGAGAGCATCGGCAATACCGATATCTATCTAGCCAGCACGTCTGGCGGAAACCTGCGCCGCCTCACCTTCGACCGGCGCTTTACATCGGGACACGCGTGGACCCAGGACGGCCGCGATATCGTGTTCACGTCGAAGCGTTCGGGTCCTCTTAGCCTATGGCGGATCAACGCTTCAGGCGGTGTGCCGCAGCCTATGCCGGGCGTGACTGAAGGAGCGTACAACCTGGCCATTGCGCGATCCGGGCATCGGCTCATTTACTCGAAATATCTCTCTGATAGCAATATCTGGGAGACGAACCGCCAAACCGGCGAAGTCAGGCGCGTCCTCTTTTCCACCCGTAACGAGCGCAGCCCGCAGTATTCGCCCGATGGTAGCCGCATCGCGTTCCGCTCCGATCGAACCGGTGAGGACGAGATATGGGTAGCAGACGTCTCTGGCGAAAATGCGGTTCGGCTCACCTCTTTCAATGGGCCGCTAACTGGCACACCCCGGTGGTCTCCAGACGGGCAGTTTGTCGCTTTCGATTCGCGCCCAAATGGAAATCCGGACATTTACGTCGTCAGTGCCAACGGCGGACCACCACGGCGCGTGACCTCGTCAACTTTGGAAGATGTTGTCCCAAGTTGGTCTGCCGACGGTCGATGGATCTATTTCGCCTCGAATCGTAGCGGCAGTTGGCAAGTGTGGAAGATCGGTTCCCAGGCGGTCGAAGAGAACACGCGGCCAATCCAGTTGACGCGGCAGGGCGGGTTCTCCGCTTTCGGCTCGGCAGATGGACGGACTGTCTTTTACTCCAAGGGCCGCGATCTGCCGGGCATCTGGTCGGTTGCTGCGAACGGCGGAGGGGAGCGGCTTGTAACGGGACTGCTGAAGGCCGGTTATTGGGGAAACTGGGGAGTTGCGCGAGCGGGGCTTTTCTTTGTTCGTCCGGTGCCGCCGGATGCCGCCGAAGTAGATAGCTACGAGTTCCGTTCGGGGCGCGTCCACCGCGCCGCTCTTCTGAAAAAAGATCCGCCCTTCTCGGATTCTGGATTTGCCGTAACGAGTGATGGCCGCCGGATGTTGTATACGCAGGTCGAGAGCAGCAGCAGTGAAATCATCCTGGTTGAGAATTTCCCCTGAAGTTCACGAAGCCCCGCCCGCTGCTCTCATCGCTTTCTCTGGTTCTTTTCGCTTTGCTCCGCCCATGACGCGTGCCTCCAGCATGATTAACAGAGCCACAACCGCTGCGACAATGGACCCGAGTGCGGGCAGCAGCATGACCCATTTCGCGCCCAGGGAGGCTTCCACATAGCCGAGCAGCCACGGAGCGCTCATCGCGCCCGTAATCGCGATAGAAAAGATGCCGTTGTAAAAGCCCGGATGATACGAGAACCGTTCGTCCAGGGCTTCGGCCACAACCGGGTAAATGGGCGCGAAGCCTGCCCCAATTACGACCACCGCGGCGCATGCGACCGCGAACGAGCCAGTCAGGCTCAGAAGCAGGAAGCCAGCGATCGAAGCCAACATGCCCCCGGCCAGAAACTTGCGATGACTGTATTTTGCGAGCAGCCTACGCGCCAGGAGCCTGCCCGCCATCAATGCGAAGAAGTACAACGCGAGCGCCGAAATTGCCCAAACGGGGTTGGTGCCCAGCTTGTGAATGAGGAAGAGCGGCAGCCAGCCTGCAATGGCCCACTCGTTTCCGAATTGAACGAAAAGCAGGATGCTGAAGAGCACGGCAGCGACACTGCGCAGGTCCTTTAATGTCTCGCGAACCGGGTCTGGATGACGTGCTGAAACCGACCTGAGTGCTATCGGGTACTTTGTTCCGGCAAAGCTGATGCCGAAAATTAAGGGAACTACCGCCAGCAGCGCGGTTTCGATTCGGATCGACCCGGCG
This sequence comes from Bryobacteraceae bacterium, assembly GCA_035475295.1. Classification (GTDB taxonomy): domain Bacteria; phylum Acidobacteriota; class Terriglobia; order Bryobacterales; family Bryobacteraceae; genus Bog-105. Next base: position 713 of record DATIMM010000106.1, on the reverse strand, counting down.
AAATAGGTCATCCCCACCATCACAGTCGCTATGAGGCAGCCACACCCAAACAGGATGCCTGCTCGGTTGGCCGTCACTGCGGGCGCCTTGATGAAAAATGGCTCGAGGCCATATAGGAGTGCGCTTGCGAGCGCTCCCGCCGAGAGGCCGACCACTCCCAGGCCTAGCATTCGCCAGCCGGGCTCCACTGGCGGCGCCAGAAAAGACAGGGCGAGCAATCCTGCAAAGCCCAAGCCGCAGGCCATGACAGCAAAGCTTCGAAGCGAGATTCGCACCAGCGCGGATTGTGCTGCTGCCACTGCCACCACGTAACCTGCGTTCAAAGCCAGGAAGTGCAGCCCGATCAGCCGCGGATCGACATCAATGTGGTATTGCCAGGCTATGGCAATGGAACCAAATAGACCCAGCAGTACGCCCAAAAGCAGAAAGCCGCTAACCCATTCACGGGCATGCGCATCGCACAGAGATTCTTGATTGACCGGGGCAGGATTGGTTGACACTTCGCAAAGCTAATTTATACAATCAAGACATCACTGAGGAAGGAGGTGGTCCAGTCGAAATGAATTCTGGTGGTGACTGTAGCATACAATCCACGCGCGAGGTGGCCGACTCTTAAAGTCGCCGTTCGTACGTTCAGGTTTCGTTCAGTGGCGAGGCCGAAGTTCCTGTGGACCGGCCGCCCCGTCGCGCGTAACGTGGCTAGAGTACAGCCG
>DATIMM010000105.1:0-19554 GCA_035475295.1 Bryobacteraceae bacterium | reverse complement strand
TCTCACCCTGAGTGAGTTCGCCACCTTGACAGGCATGCACGACCCGACTTCGCAGATCCGAGGACAAAGCACGCGGCATCGCTCGCTACCACTCACGTCCTGAGTTTAGATCTCCTACAACCGCCGGAAAACCGCAATAGGAGGGCTACGATAGAATCCATCATCCATTCGGCCGCCATCAAACATTTCACGTTTTACAATGGCGACCTGCGGGATTGCAATGATCCGTCCAGCCTTTCGCATTTGGATTGGCCGGGGCACGCCCAATCCCGCGCTGATCTCAATTCCGAGAACCACAGGCCGGGAAAACGTCACGGGTTCTATCAAGTTTCTCCACGAAGCTCGCGGAACAGCCATGCGCGTGCCAAATCCCAGTCCCGGTGCACCGTGCGCGAGGAGATCCCTAGGATTTCTGCTGTTTCTTCGGCGTTGAGACCACCGAAGAAGCGCAGCTCTATAATGCGGCTCTTCCTATCGTCAAACTTGGCCAGCGACTTCAGAGCTTCGTCCAGAGCAATAATTTCGGCACTGCGGTCCGGCGCGGTATCAGCTTCTGTAAGAGAAACAAGAATGGCACTACCGCCCCGCTTCTGCCTCCGACGGGCAATCGCTTGGTTCACCAGCACGCGCCGCATCATTTTCGCCGCAACTGCATAAAAGTGAGCGCGACTTTGCCACTCCACTGTGTTCCACTCAATCAGGCGCAAATAGGCTTCGTTGACCAGGGCTGTGGGCTGGAGAGTGTTGCCCGAAGGCTCTTTGCGTAGGTACACCCGGGCGAGTCGGTGCAACTCCAATTCCACAACCGGCGCCAACTGCTCCAGAGCGCTCTGATCACCGCTGCACCAGGCATTCAACAACTGAGTAACTTCATTTATAGGAGGAGGCATTGCTTTTTCGTGCACTCTGTTGGAAATATTTGCGCACAGCAGACTGCAAACCCTACCGGCACCGTTGCGTAGCTTTGGGGAAAGGAAAATCGGCTCTGGGGTACCGAGTTTGTCTGCTCACCTCAATGAAAATTCTCGATCAGCATCAAATCGTTCACCTCATGATCCAGAGACGCGAACAGCAATCGACGACCATCGCGCGAAAGTGCCAAATCGGGGTAGTCCCAGATCGGCTCTTTGTCCAACGTCAGCAGCGGAACTATCCGACGGGTAGCAAAGCTAAAAAAACGGACAGTCTGGCGCGCCTCATCCTCTCTGGACATAAAATAAATTCCCTGGTCGACGACTCCCCAGGAGCGGAAAACTTTGTCAAAGCTCGCCAACTCGCGCAAGCGCTCCTCTTTACCGCCGTTGGCCGGAACGAGCCAAATCGCTCCCCACGCCTGCCTGGTGAAGTAGACAAGCTTGCCATCAGGCGAAGCGAATGCTTCAGATCCTCCATGCCGGGTAAGCTGAGTCGCAGCACCATCGCGTGTCGACATCTTCCATATTTGGTTGCTCCCCGATCGTTCGGATTTAAAATAGAGCCATTTGCCATCACGCGACCAGGACGGCATGAAGTTACCCCAAGGCCCCGTAGTGAGACGGCGGGGAACGCCACCACGACTGTTGACGATATAAATATCGGGGTTGCCCGCGGCGAGCGAGTCGAAGGCGATCCACTTCCCGTCTGGTGACCACCGGGGTGTTCCGGTCCCTGGTCCCTTGAATGAAGTCAATTGCACAAGTTGCCCACCGTTCCGGTTACAGACCCAGACTTCCTCGTTACCGGTGCGCTTTGAGACAAAGGCAATCTTTTCTCCGTCTGGTGAGATGCTAGGGCTATCGTCTCTGCGTGACGACAGGACCAGACCCTTTGACTCACCGAAGCGGCCGGGAGCCGGTCGGCTCCCAAATCCCGGTCCCTCGAAGGCATAGATATTTGTGTCTTTGAATGACTCGGTGTATACCAAACGATGACCCTGCCGCGAGATGGACGGATAAAAGCCGCCCTGCGGCCCTATCTCGAGCCGACGGGGAGCACCGCCCGTAGCCGCAATGCGCCACAGGCTCTCGCCTCCAATTCCCCGATTCGATGCAAAGACGATTTCCCTGCTGTCCGCCGTCCACGCCACGCCATAGGTAGGTTCACGGTCGAAGGTGAGCCGCCTGGCAGTTCCGCCGCGCGCCGGAGCGACGAATATCTCGCGCGCTGAAAACCCGAAATCACGGGTGAAGGCAATCCACTGTCCATCCGGGGAAAAGACGGGAAAACTATCGAAATATGGACGGGGACGAGTAAGTTGATGCCGTTCGCCAGTTTTGACCGAGAGCAGGAAAATGCCGCCGGATTCGCCCGGTAAACCGGCCAGTGCCAGCACCTTACTATCCGGCGACCACGACACCCCTAGTGCTCCTTCAGCGATTTTGTATTCGCGGCCACCGAGTGCGGGAATCACATAAATCGCGTACCGGCTTGGTGTGGGCTCTGGAGCGAGCGCACGGCAGAACGCGATGTACCGCCCGTCAGGCGACCACGTGGGCACCCTGTCGTCCTCGGACGCGAAGGTCAATCGCAAGGGATCATCGGGTCCGATCGCTTTTGTGTAGATGTTCCGCTGTGGTTCACCACCGCTCCCGCCCTTGCCACCGTTCCAGGAGAAAGCGATCCGGTGGCCATCAGGAGACAATGATCCGAAATCTTTATATCCTGCGAAACTAGTCGCTGGCACTAGGCTCGGAGTGGACAGGTCTCCGGGACCGCGCTCGCTAGACATACGCACAGTCCAAGCCAACGCGAGCGCCACAGCCGACAACAGCGCGGCGATCAGTATGCCTCGACCGACGCGATGCGGGCGAGCGGCACTACCGGCCCGCTCTCTCGCTCGGTTGCGATGCACGATCACCGTCGACTCAGGCTCGGGTCGTGACTTGAAATTCTGGAGGTCAGCCGCGAGCTCCTGCATCGTGTGATATCGGACTTTCCGGTCCTTTTGGAGCGCCTTCGAAACGATCACGTCGAAATGCGGAGGGATTCCGTCCACGCATTCCGATGGTCGACGTGGTTCGGAGTCGAGCAGAGCCGCAAACACTTCCGCAGCGGTAGCCCCCGGGAGCGCTGGCCGGCCTGTAGCCATTTCGTATAACACTGCTCCGACACTGAAAATATCTGACCTGCCATCGAGCATTTCACCGCGTGCCTGCTCCGGCGACATGTAGCGCGGTGTGCCAATCAGAGTGCCGGGTTGGGTGGCTTCCGTTGCAAGTTCCGCTCCGTTCTCACGAATGCGTGCCAGTCCAAAGTCGACCACCTTCACCAGGCCATCCGGCCGGACCATGATGTTCTCCGGCTTGATGTCACGGTGTATAATCCCCCCTTGATGCGCAGCCTGCAACGCCAGCGCACACTGGATCGCAACGCGGAGTGTCTCGGCCAGCTCCATCGTCCCGGCGGCAAGTCGTTCCCGCAGCGTAACGCCTTCAATGAACTCCGCGGCGATGAACCAGTTATGACCGATTTCCCCGACGTCATAGATGGTCATGATGTTCGGATGATTCAGTGCAGACACCGCTCGAGCTTCTCGCCGGAACCGGGTTACTCGTTCGCCATTCCGTGTGAACCGCGCCGGCAGGATTTTCAGCGCGATCTGACGGTCCAGCCTGCTATCCCACGCCGAATAGACGTCGCCCATGGAGCCGGAGCCCACTGCCGAAAGGATGTGGTAATGACCGAGTGTGCGTCCTTTCAGGTCCGGTTCGGAGGTCAGCTCCGCGATATGATCTTGTAAATCTCTGCTCGAGAGAAAACTTCCAGCCTGTTCCCGAGCCTTTAACAGGGATTCCACCTCGTGCCGCACATCCTGATCGCCAGAGCACAGTTCGTCTAACATCTCGGCGCGGTGCGCCAGAGGTGACGCGAGCACACTGTAGTAGACCTGTTCGATCTGGGCCCACCGCTCGGAATTCATAGCTGGAAGAAAAACGCTCAACACTTTATCAAAAAATCGCCCCCCTCGGTTTTACGGTTCTTTTCCTAATACGTGGCAAACTTCGGCGGGCTTTGTTGCTTGAACAGGTAGGAGGTCCACAGAGAGCTAAGATGATACGTCTTCTGTTTCTTAACGCGCCAAGACTGGTGAATGCTACAAAGTTAAGCACATCGGTCGGAACCGGATGGCCCCAGTTCCTCAACCTGGGGTCGAATCGGAAATTCGCGTTGGCTTCGAAGCTAGCGACAGTCCTGATCGTTTTACATGTCTCTGCTGTTGCGCAGGTCCTCCCTGTCTGTAGTTGGCCGCTAGAATCAACCGGCAGCGGCATTACTAATGTGGCGTATCCTGATACGAACGCAACCTACTGGACGATGCCCTTCGACTCAGCGCGTTGGAAGTCGATTGGAATTACGGGCCAGTATCCTGAAGCCAGGTTTTTCTCTTTTGTCCCTTATGTCGCTGGAGGTTCAGTCGTGGCGAACAACGACTGGCTAAACGATGTGGATATCAATTCCTAATCCGAGAAGCACAAACCCGTTCCCCAGCAACGCAGTCCCAGGCGGCCCTGAATACTACACCGTGACGGTAAGCCGAAGCGCTCCGACTGGAGACGAGGCTAACTTCCTTCAGCTTGGCGACACGCAATTAGCCTGGATCATTTATCGAATTTATGTGCCCAATAAGGGCCTGGAGCGAAATGCGGGAGTACCTCTTCCCACGATCACGTTGATCGGCTACGACGGCAAGTCCCAGACGGTGCCATCTTGCCACTCTTCGAGAAATTCAGACGTTCTCTCAAAGTTCATCAGGGAGCTCACAAATCCACATCTCGGAGCCGATGGAGCATTCCTGGGCGCGCGGATGAGGCCCGAGGAGTTCAGCACGATCGAATAAGCCTCCTGCCAGGAGGCTCCGCTCGTGTCCTGGATACCTGAGAACACTGGTGGCTATTTCCCCAATCCCGCGAATAAGTACATCGCCATTCCAGGACTCTGTCTTGAACCAGACAGAATCGTGTGGCTCGAGGAAAGGCGCGGTCTTCCCCGATTCCTACGATGGGGACCCCATTTGGGAACCAAACGGCGTGATGCTGCGCTACTGGTCGATGTGCAACAACAACCAACGAACTCCGTATCCGGTGGTGGCGTGTCAGGCCGATCAGTTTACCCAGCTTGACGACCAGGGCTACTACACTTATGTCCTCTCCGAACCGGAATCGGGACGAGGCAATATGACGGGAGCGCCTTCATGGCTGCCTGCTGACGCAACTTGGCTGCCTTGGGATTCGCGGACGACGCCCAACATTTTGATCTTCCGGAACATGCTGCCGGATGCTTCCTTTTCCCACTCCGTACAGACTGCTATACAGGCTGGGTGTGTAGTGGACAATCAGCAAGGTGCTCCACCATCTCGCGAGGAGATTGTCAAGGAGGGCGAATGTGCTCACAGGGTGATGGACGAATATTATCCGCAAGCGGTCTATTGCAATAAGCAGGTCTTCCTTAATGGAGGTTGGCAAGGATGCTTTGCGTTGGCTGAATCACGCCTTCAGTAACACGCAGCTGTCATACCTCCGGCGAAAAGCTTCCGATCGTTTACTGTTTCTCACAGAATCGTGGCAACTTTCACCAGTTTCTGTTGCTTGCACCTAATAGGAGGCCCTTCATGGAGCATATGAAGCGCAGAGACTTTCTCAAATCCACCGCCGCAGTCACCGGCGGAATCTTTACGGGACTTCGCACATCGGCCGCTCAACACGGCGCTAGCCCAGTCTCCGGACCTCAGCCCAACATTTTGTTCATACTGGTGGACGAGCTTCGCTACCCGACAGTATTTCCCACCAATATCACCACGCCCGGTGACTTTCTGGCCAACTATATGCCAAACATCTATAAAAAGCTTTGGCAGAACGGCGTGAAGTTCGGCAATCATAATACGGCTGCCAACGCCTGCACCCCCTCGCGTGGCGTGTTGATCACTGGCCTATATTCCCAACAGAATTGGCTCATGACGACCATTCTGTCGACCCCGTACCCAAGTCCCCCGACATTGCGGCAACCCGTGTTGAACCCGGCCTATCCCACCTACGGGAAGCTGCTGCGCGCAGCCGGTTACCAAACGCCTTACGTTGGTAAATGGCACGTTTCTGTACCCTCGTCAGACAACAATGCGCTTGAAAATTACGGCTTCGATTTCTACAAAAGCTATTACGATCCCACGGGCGAAAACTTCCAGGGGACATATGGCGACGAGAACCGCGGTTATCACAGTGATGCATACTCAGCCTCGCAGGCGATTGACTGGTTGACCAATCAGAGGCCGGATACCCAGCCGTGGTGTCTCACCGTTAGCCTCGTTAATCCTCACGATCGAGAGTTCTTTCCCGCTGGAACAGAGTTTCAAACTTACAATGACCTGTTCGCGAATCCCGCTGTTAACCCGTCTAATTTGCAGCAAGCCGCACAATACCCGGGGAACGGCCCTATAGTGTCTTGGGACGACAACGCACTGAAGTCTCCAAATTCTTACGGATATCCGACGGAGCCTCCGAATTGGGAGAATGCAGACTCCCTCGCAACCAATAAGCCATCAACGCATACGTTTGTCAGGGAACTGCAGCAAGCCATTTGGGGTGGCGCAGCCGATGATCCAGCTCAGGATACGGCTACCATCGTGCAGTATCCAAATCCGAATTCTCTTGAAGATCTGAATATCGGCATTGCAAAGATGCCCTATAGTTACTGGCAGCGGGGCCTCGACAGTTACACGCAAGTGATGCAGATTGTCGATGGCCAGATTAATAGGGTGCTGGAAACACTGGAGAGTCTACCTCAAAGCGTCCTCGAGAATACAGTGATTGTGTTCGCCTCCGACCACGGCGAATACTCTGGGGCGCATGGTTTGCTTCAAGGCAAAATCGGTACCGTTTATGAAGAGGCTTGGCATATTCCGTTGATTGTGGTTGATCCCAGCAACAGATATACCGGAGACATAGATACAATCCGCAACGGGCTTACCTCGCACGTTGATTTCTCGTCTTTGCTGGTCAGTATCGGGAACTTGGGGACCCGAGATTGGATGACGGGCGACTTAGCCAGAATCTACCGGCACCGCCACGACATGATCCCGATGCTGAAGTCTGCACATGCGCCCGGGCGCCGTTATGTGCTTTACGCCACTGACGAAGTCATCCCCGACTTCTACAACTTCAATAGGTCTCCGTTGCACGTTCTAGGGCTGCGTACCGAAGACACTAAGCTGGGTGTTTACGCCAGATGGCTCGGTTTAACCTCGCAGATCGACCAACCCTCAATTGAGCTGGAATTCTACGATTATTCGACAACGAACGGGAAACTCGAGCTGGACAACACTGCCGGCAGCGATTCGCGTGTGAATGGCATGGTCCAGCATCTCCTCAATGAGATTGTCCCCAATGAACTGCAGCAACGTCTACCGGGAACGTTGCGCTTGCAGCAGGAAGCGTCAAAGATCGCACACCTCGTTTACCGGGAGATCATCGCACTCCAGCCGTCTGGCACGTGGAGGAACGGCGGCCTCCAAAACTTGCTCGGGCTCGGCAGGGAATTCTAGAAGCACGAAGCAGGGGCACGGTTCGCCGCAAGGCGACCATGCTCCTGCAGATTAGAGATTACCGGAGCATCACATGAATTCAGTCGCAGCGATTCCATTTCTTGATAGCAACTTGCCTAAACCGGTTCGAGTCACCCCAAAGGCTCCCTCGCACGATGCCGTAAGAAAGCAGCTCTCGATTATCCTTCAAAGTCCTGGTTTCATTCATGCGAACCGGATGGGGCGCTTTCTCCAATTCATCGTGGAAGAGACTCTTGCCGGACGCTCCAGTCAGCTACGTGGATACAGCATTGGGATGTCGGTCTTCGATCGGAATGAATCCTTCGAACCCGGTATCGATCCGATCGTCCGGAATGAGGCACGGCGGCTTCGGCAGAAGCTGCTCGAGTATTACCAGCAATCGCGTTATCGCGATGACACCGAAATAATCATCGATATACCGAAGGGCACCTATGTTCCAGTATTCGGATCCGCCACGCGCAGCCAGCAATCAAGCGCCGCCCGGCAGTATCGCTTGATCATCAGCCTGATCCGGATTGAGGATGGTGTGGAAATTTTGCATTCACAGCATGAATACTGACCTACGTGAATACAAAGGACGGCACGCGCTTTGCCGATACGAGCGGTCGCAGTCGCAATAATTAGAGTCGGGCATCCAGGCGGGTCAGTAGGGTTCCTTGACTAAGGATGTCTGGATTGTTGCACTCATGCTTGTTGGGCTTCTATTGTTTCTGGCGCTGGTGGTGTTGCTGCTCCGTCCGGTCTTTCCCAATCCACGATCCTCAGATCGAGTACAAAGATGGAGTAGATGACGGGAACCAGAACCAAGGTGATGACGGTGGCGGCCGTCAGGCCCCCGATCTGGGCATAGCACATCGGCTGCCAGAGAGGTCCGCCATGGATGGCGAGTGGGAACAAGGCAATCACGGTTGCACCGACAGTGATCAGGACCGGGCGCAATCGCATGATTCCGGCATCTAGCACGGCCTCTTCGAAGGGCTCACCCTTAGCATGCATTTCCTCAATAAAGTCGAAGAGGACAATGATGTGGCTGACGATAACTCCCACCAGGCTGACAACTCCGAGGAATGCCATAAAACCGAACGGCGCGCCCATAATCCAGAGCGCAACCAAAGCGCCGACAGCGCCATAAGGGACCGCGGCGAAAACAATAAGCGGTTTCACGGCGCTGTTAAATTGGAAAGCAAGGGCTAGAAAGATAGCTGCCGAGGAAATCAGCAGTACAATACCCAGTTGACGAAAACCGTCTTCCTGCTTCTCTTTCTCGCCTCCGACCTCTAATCGATACCCGGGAGGCAAACTCTTCGCCAAAGACTCCAATTGGGGCTGGGCCTGCTTCATAATCTCTGAGGCAAGTACGCCTTCCTGCGGAGAAGCGGAGACAGTAATGGTGCGGAACTGATTGCGGCGACGTATAACTTCGTCCTGCAAGCTGTAATCCAGGCGAGATACTTGACCAAGCGGAACTTTTTGAGTGCCCGAGCTGGAGTAAACATACAGGTTCTGAACATCGTTGAGTTGAGCGCGCTCGTTTGGCCTCAGGCGAGCAACAATGGGGATCTGCTTGTCTCTTTCACGTAGAACTGTGAGTTGATCGCCGTTGATACCGCCGGCTGACGCATGTGCTACATCCAGATTCGTGATGCCGGCGAGGTTCGCGCGATCCGGATCTATTTTAAGCTGCAGGGCGAAGCGGTCCTCGCCCCAGTCGTCTCGCACTCTGGTGGCCTTGGGAATGCCAGCGAGGATCCGCTTGACGCGATCGGCAATAGCCCGCAGACGATCGATGTTTTCGCCCGACGTTCGTATCTGAACGGGTAGGCCGACGGCCGCGCCCGTTTCAAGCTGGCGAACATCAATCCGGGCGCCCGTTATTTCACTTGAGAGGCGGGCCTGCACAACGGGCACAAATGGAGCGGTATCATGCTCATCGCGGAAAGCAAGTACGATCTGTGCATAGTTCGCGTGGCGCGGTTCCGGCGCTAGGGAGTACCAGAAGCGCGGGGCGCCTCCGCCCAGAAACGTATCGAGTGACTGGAGGGAGCGGTGCTGTTCGGCTGACACGCGCTGCACCGTGCGAGCAACTTTGGATGCTATTTGACCAGTGAGAGTCAAAGGAGCATCTTCCGGCAAATAGATATTGATGTAGGCCAGATGCGAGAGATCTTTAGGAAAAAACTGTAGCTTTAGATCGGATGCTATCCAGGCGCCCACGACTAGTACCACGCACGAGGCCAGCAGCGCGGACCATCGATGTTCGATTGCGAACTGCCCAATCCGATAATACGTCGCGCCAAAGCCGTATCTGCGCCGATCTTTAACATCCGGCTCTGATTTTGGTCGGAGAAGATAGTAGCCCAGCAGAGGAATGAAGGTCATTGAAACAATTCGGGAGGCAATGAGTGAACAGGCGATCACAATAGGCAGCGTTTTGAGAAACTTTCCTGTGTCGCCAGTCAGCAGCAGGAAAGGCAGATAAGCCACGATGTTGGTGAGCGTGGCGTACATAATCGCCTTCGCGAGTTTGGTTGGGCCCAGCCAGGCAGCCACACGAGGCGGGTGCCCCAGGGCGAGGTCACGCTTAATGGCATCGCCTGCGACGACAGGATCGTCTACCAGGAGGCCGAGCGCGATGATTAATGTGGCAATCGAGACTTGCTGAAGATCGATTCCGAGCGCATCCATCATCCCGAACGTCATCAGCAGCGTGATCGGAATCGCTAACGCCATAAGGAGCGCTGAACGCCATTCCCAGAATCCAATGAGCGAGACGATCACGACCAGTAAGACCGCCTCATAAAGGCTCGTCATGAACAGGTGAACGTTTTCGGCGACCTGATCCGCCTGATTGCTGGCACTTGCGACAATGAGATCGCGAGGAAGCCGCCCTTTCAGATTGGCCAATGTCGCATTAACAGCTTTGGCGAAATGTTCCACTTTTTCGCCCTTGCCCATTTGAACGCTTACGCTAATGGCTCGCGTGCGCTGCCAGTGATTGTTTGCATCGCGCCAGGAGTAGTAGTTCAAGAACTGCGCAGGATCATCGTAGGCTCGCACGACGTCGACTACGTTGCGGAGATATACGGGCGCACCGTACGGAGTTACACCGATAATCACGTTCCCAATTTCAGTTTCCGTATGGAACTCGCCAGAGGGATTAAGAACGATGCTTTTTCCGCCAGCCGTGATCTGTCCACCTGGAAAGGTGATGTTGCGGGCGTTCAGAATGTTTTGCAGGTTTGACGGTTTGAGTCCGTAAGACGCGAGCCTCTCCTGCGAGTAGAGCAGATAGATTTTTTCGTTGAGAATTCCTGAGCGCGTAACCTTGGCAACCAGCGGCGGACCATCGGCGGTACGAGCCGTGGCAAGTAGAGCTTTAGCCATATCGTCCGTGAAATTGTCGAGTTCACGATAGCTGTACTTCTCACCGGCAACTTGCTTCAGCTTCGAAGAAATGTCGGACGGAGAGCGCAGTACGAAAGGCGGCCAGGCGTCGGGGTGGATCGGATTTTCACCATAGTTCTCCGTGCGGAACGTCTCGAGCGCACGGAGGATCTCCTGATCGCCTAATTCGCTCGCGAAATCAATTCCGACGAAACCGGGACCATCGAGGAGGCGCATGTCACTGCCAGCCTTCAGGACCTGCAGTCGTTGCTCAAAGCGGGGGATCGCGAGCAAAATGAGTCGTTTATCCACGTTTACCGGAAAGCAAAGTATCAAGGAGACCCGGTTGATTGCGTCTCTGGGGCGAACCTCCTTGACGGCTCGCACAATCTCCACCGACCGAAGATCGATTTCGCTCGCATCGGCCTTCGGGCTCGCGACCGTCAGCAATAGAGTTGCGGTGTCGCCAAAGTCACGCTGAAAGTTGGGCGGTCCAGCGCCCTGGGGCAGAGTGTTTATTGCCGCGAGGCGTCCGGCGATCTCATCTAGGCTCTGGCCGGTGTCCGCCAGTTTGTCGGATAGCGTGAGCGTGACGTATGAAACGCTGGCACGGGAGATTGATTCAATTCGCGCGATATTCGAATTGGAAGCGACAGTCTGCTCAATTGTGCGAGTGACCAGTTCCTCCACCTTTTCAGCGCTGGCTCCGGGCCAGTTCGTAATGACCATCGCCTGTCTTGCGGGGATATCCGGGTCCTTGCGCTGAGGCATGCTCAAGTAGCCATAAATTCCCCAGGCTAGGGTTCCCATCAGCAACACCGACGCAATCTGTCGATTTTCAACAAAGAATCGCGAAGTGTTGTGGGTATTGTCGATTATTTCAGCGTCAGAGCGGTGGTGAAGATTGCTCACGGAATCACCTGGACTACATCTCCGTCATTCACGAAAGTCGCTCCTGAACTTACGACCTCTTTCTCGGATTCGATGCCGGTAATCGCAATACGGTCTCCATAAGTGCTGCCAAGAGTGACTGGCCGTCGTCGCGCAATTCCGTCATCGACAACGATGACAGCAAATTGGGATGAGGTGTCTGGCGAGCGCACGATTGCATTCAAGGGCACGACTGTGACCGGCTTCGAGCGGGGCGCCTCGGCAATATCCAGCGATGCAATCATTCCTGGACGAAGGACCGCACGTGGATTCGGTATGGCCACTTCTACCTGGAATCCCCGCGTGCTCGAGTCCGCGGCAAATGCGACCGCACTGACGAGGCCTTGAAATCGGCTATTCGGGAAGGCCTCGGTATATATGGCCAACTTCGAGCCTTTATGCAGATGTGAGACTACAATGTCCGGTACAGCAAAGGTGGCCGTCACTGACCGTGTGTCAGCGATGACGAAGGCAGCGACCGACGGACCTACCAGCATACCCACGTCAACAGACCGCTGAAGTATGGTGCCGGTAAACGGGGCAACGAGCGAGGTGTCGTGCAGCCCGAGAGTTGCAGTTCCGAGTGTCGCCTGGGCCGTATCCAACGATCCTGCGCTGCCTTGAACTTGGGAGCGGGCGGCTTCCACTTGCGCCCGTGATGAATCGCGGTTCGCCTTGGCTGCATCGTAGTCAGACTTGGTCAGGGAGGTTTCCTTGAAGAGTGCATCCGCTCGCTCAAAGTCCTGTTCGGCCTTTGTAGCCGCTGCCTGGGCCTGTGTCAATTGGGCGCGCGCGGCTTGCCCTGCATCATGAGCCTGCTTCACTTGGCCCTCGGCTTGGGAGACCTGCAGATCGTAATCTTTCGAACGCACCTGTGCAAGGGTCGTGCCTGCTTGAACCAAGTCCCCAATGTCGATGCTGTGTGTGCGCCCGTCCGGGCCCCGAACCTGGTGGATCGATTCCACAAAGCCGTTGACTCTGAATGCCAAACTGACTTGGCGATTCGGAAGAATGGAAGCGGAATAGCGTTGGCCTTCGGTTGGCGTATACGTTTCGACGAGAGAAACGCGGACCGGTGTGACAGTCTTCTCCAAAGTCGGCGTATGGCGGTTGCATGAAATGAGGACAGAAATCAGAAATAGACACGCTGGTTGTTTCATTGATCCTCGCCGAGAGCATGTTCCAATTCCGCCCTCGCACTCCCGTACTCTGCCAAGGCGTGCTGGTAGTCCGAATTCGCCTGGGCGACTGTCGTTTGTGCCTGGAAGACAACCTTTAGCAAAGCAGCTTGGACTTCATACTGGTTCTTATCGACGCGCAGGTTCTCGAGTGCAGCCCGCTGGCTGAGTTTCGTAGTGCGCAGCTTCGCCTGGCTCTCCTGCAGTGTGCGGTAGGCATTGTCGACATCCATGATTACCTTGCGTTCGGTTGACGCTTCGGTATTCTTGTCCTGCGCAATACTGTCGCGTTTTTCTGCCATCTCGTTCTTCTTGCGCCCCCAATCGAACGGTTCCCACGAAAGACTGAGGCCGACGCTGTAAGTTCCACCCGGCAAAAACGGACTGAAATTTAGGAGCGTGATCGAGTTGAATTCAGCCGAGATGTCTGGAATATATTCAGCACGTTTCGCCCTCCACTCCTGCTCAGACTGTAGGGTTTTGAGATGGGTCTGTTGTATCTCGGGCCGTTCTGCAATCGCCTTTTTGCGTGCAGAGACGAGATCCATTTCAGATGTTGGAGAGCGATCGCCGAGTGACGGAACCGTGAACTCGGTCAGCACGTCACGCCCAAGTAGGTCGTTCAGTTGCTCTTTCTGTTTCGCCTCCTGGTTAGAAAGGGTGAGTTCCGATTGTTCGACATCAGCCAGGCTGGCCTGGGCTTGCAGCAATTGTGATTCGAGCGCTGTCTGTTTCACCACGTAGTTGGCCGTAAGGCGCTCGATCTCCCTGTACAGTTGAACCGTTTCTCGGGTTGCAACCAGTGAACTCTGCACCTGCTCGATGCTGTAGTAGGCCTGTTTGACGTTACGTACCACATCCTGGCGCTTCGACCTTTGTTTCTGTTGCGCCAATTGTGTTGAGAAGTCGAGGGCTTTCAACGTGAGCCGCGTACGATAGAGTGCCGATAAAGGCTGCGCCACGCGCCCGACTAGAAACCCGGTTGGCTGAACCGGCGTGGTGTATTTCACGTCCTGCGCCGGGATCGGACCGATACCGGGGAAGGTCCCCATCGTCCCACGGGCAACTGTAATCGTGACTGGCTTGAGCTGTTCTGATCCCAACCCATAAATCGAGAGCTTGGGAAACAGCTGGCTACGAAACGCCCTCGAGCGGTCACTCGTCTTCGATACGTCAAGGGCAGCATTAGCAATGTCGATGTTGTGCTGGAGGGCGAGTCGCACCGCCTGATCTAGTGACAACTCCTCCGCCAGGAGACTGGAACCGAAGAGGAGGACCACCAGAGCACCGCTGGGCCCGTGCGCCATGCTCAGTTACGGTACACCCAAATCAAGGGCAGAGGAAGAATGATACCGTATCACTCCAGCCGTCATACCGTGTCACACTTAGCCTGCGCCTCCAAATCTGCGAATCTAGCTCATCAGCTATGACATTATTGCGCAAAACTCTGGCGCCTCTCCTCACGATTGGCGTCTCGATCTCGATGATGCCCCTCTTGGCCCAGGTGTCCGGAACGAGCGGCAAACTATTGCTGGCGATGGCGGCAAATGCCAAACGGATGACGCAATACGAATGGAAGCAGCGCATCACCGTGGTTCGCAAGGGAAAGCCTGCAGAGCCAATAATTGACCAGGTGCGCTTTGATTCCTCTGGCAAGCTGCAGCGCACCACAATATCTGCTCCCCCGGAGATGAGTGGCATACGAGGCAGAATCCAGGCCGGTGTCAAGGAAAACGTGCAACAGATTATGGAGTTGGCGGGCCGCTATAACAAGCCTCAGCAAATGCTGGAGTTCATCAAAAGAGCACAGGTCACAGAGACGCCAGGCGCAGACCTCATGCGACTTCAGGCAAATGGTCTTATCAAACCCGGAGATGCGACAACCATGCTCGTCAACCCGAGGACACATCTAGCGTCTCACGTCGACATCAAAACTGACTATGATGGTGGCCCGATGACAATTGCCCAGGATTACGGCTCACTACCGAGTGGCCCAAATGTGATGAAGAGCATGAACGTTTCGGTTCCGCAAAAAGACCTGGTGATCAAAGTCGAATCATACGACTTCGCACAGCAAAGCTCGCGAGCCAATGGCATCCAACCGGGAAAGAACGTCAACCCATGAGACGGGCTCTCGCTGTCGGCCCTTTCATGCTCAGTCTGCCTCTTGTCGAACAAGAGGTTCACTACATCGTGTGGCCTGTTGCATCCAAAACGCTGAACGTTAGCAAAGATCCAGACAAAGATTACAAGCACCTTGAGAAAGCGGTGAGCAAGCTGCTTTCGAACTTTCCCCCGAAGCCCGGTAAATGAGCGTGGTGCACAGGAACTAAGGAGGCATATGGCAGAACATCTCCGGCGCATAAATGGATTCCTGACGCTCGCGATCGTGTGTTGCGTTGCCGCAGCCCAGGTTCCGGGTACCGGACGAGTTCAAATCAAATCTATTCAATCCCATTCCGGGGGACCACCGCTAACGAAACCGACCGCCGTCGTGGTGTATGATTTCGCCGCCACACCAGAAGAAGTAAAGCTCAACAGCGCTGTGCTGAATCGTGTGCGCATGCAGGTGAGCGGCGCGCAGGAAGACGAAAAGGCCAAACTGGCGCACAAGATTGCGAGCAATTTCTCCGAATCTCTCATTAGGGATTTGCAAAGGACGGGAGTTCCTGTATCTAAAGGCATCACGGGCATGCCTCCACCGGATAACAGCCTCGCGGTGCAAGGCGATTTCCTGCTAATTGATGAAGGAAACAGGGCAAGACGAATGGCCATAGGGCTTGGCGTGGGGGCCTCAAAGGTCGAGACACACGTGGAGTGTTATCTCAATCAACTTGACAGGAATGTGATGGTCACTGAGTTCACGGCGATATCACGAACCTCCAGGAAGCCTGGTGCCGCCGAAACCATGGGGGCGGGTGCTGCACCGGAGTTGGCCGTCGGCGTAGCGGGGGCCACCGAGCTCAAGCAAGGCGCCGAGGGCGATATAGGCCGGATGGCCAAAGCGGTCGCAAAACAAATCACAAAGACGATGGTCTCCCAAGGCTGGGTAGAAGCGAAGGAGTAACAATTATGCCAATCGAATACCCGCGATTGCCTCAGAAGCTTGCCTTGCGCAAAAGGCTGTGTACGTTGGCCGTCATGCTTGTAGCGGTAGGCGCTGCAGGTCAAGATGCGAATATACCGATGATCCCAATCCCACAGCAACCCTTTGGACCGCCGGCACCGGAATTCATCGGAGGGCCGGCTATTCCGAATCCAATTCGGACTCGACCCGTCCCGGAGGACCCATTCATGGCTCCCAACGGGCAAAGTGGCGTACACCTTGATGCGTATCAAAGCGACACTTACTCCATTGCCGGAGTGCTGGGGCATTCCCCGGAAGTGAGCTCTACGTTCCTGGCCGCCGAATGCGGCACTGTGACCTTCGATGCGCAGGGCCGGATTATCGTGGTATGCGCTGCCATCAACCGAATAACAGCGTACCTTCTGAGCCCCCTCTCGCTCGAGACTCTTGCGAAATTTGATCTTCCAGCACAGGGGAGCACCGGTGGATTTGGAGCCGGTGGTTACTTCTTCCTCGATAATTACGGTCGAGCCGTTATCCCCACTCGCGGCCGGGACATCTGGAGAATCAAAGTAGTTGACGGCGCAATGGGCCCCGCATTCGTGAAGGACCACACCTGTGCAAATGACCTGCCGGCCATGATACCGAGTGATCAAGCGATCCTATCGACGCTTCCAGACGCCCATGGCCTGCTCTGGTTCACGACGAGCGGCGGTACGGACCTGTCGACGGAACCGGCGATGGTCGGTACAGCCAATCCGGATCCCTCGAATGGCGATCATTGCACAATCCAGCTTCATAGGCTCGCTTCCGGCGAAGCCATCGTTAAATCCTTCGCCATCGATCCAAATCCGTCGCGCGGTGGCGTCTTCATCGTGTCCGATCATCAGTTGTACCGTTTCGATGCGGCATCCGACGGGAGCCCATTGGTCACCTGGCAGGAGGCATACGACCGGGGCATTCGAGTGAAGCCGGGTCAAATTACGCAAGGCTCGGGCACGACGCCCACTTTGATGGGTACGGACCTTGTAACGATCGTCGATAATGCCGACCCGCGAATGCACGTTCTCGTATACCGGCGAGCAGCACAAACGGACAAACAGCGGCTGGTCTGCGCCGAGCCCGTCTTTCAACCACTCAGAAGCGCCACTTTTAACTCCTTAATTGCCACCAACCGCTCAATTTCGGTCGAAAATAACTACGGATACAGAGATCCCTTTTCAACGTTCCTGGGTGGCACCACTGAGCCTGGTATTACCCGCATCGATCTCGACGGCGATCTGGATAGTTGCCACACTGTGTGGACTAACAACCAGGAATCGGTGCCCAACGTCGTCTCTCAGCTTTCCTTGGTCACCGGTCTCGAATACACCTACTCGAAGGATCCGAGCCCTCCGGATGCACCGTTTTCCGATCCCTGGTATTTTACTGCCGTCGATTTTCATACCGGCGAAACTACGTTCAAAATCCTTGCAGGGACTGGCATTCTCTACAACAGCAACTATTCCTCTGTGTATCTTGGCCCCGATGGTAAAACCGCCTATGTTGGTGTGATCGGTGGTTTAGTCAGAATTCACGATACCTACTAAATCGACCAATGAAGCCATTATTCACGCTTCTGCTGCTCACGTTCTCGTGTTTGGGTAGTAATGTCGTTGACGCCCAGCAATTCACTTCCGAGCCCCAAGCCCCGACAGACTATCGCTCGCGTACTGTTTATTTTCTGATGACCGACCGCTTCAACCCGCATCAGCCGTACGCGCCTTACGTTGACCCGAGATACCCGTCCGCCACAAATAGCGTGAACTGCTTCGTGCAGTCCTGCACGGAAGAGCAGCAATTCCGAAGTTACTGGGGCGGCGACATCCAGGGCATTATTGAAAAGCTTGACTATCTGAAGGACCTGGGCATTTCCGGCATCTGGGTAACACCGCTGATGGAGAACGTGCGAGCATACGACCCAGGCACAGGATATGGGACAGGCTATCACGGGTACTGGGTCCAGAATTACTACCACGTGAATCCTCACTTCGGCACTTGGGATGATGTGAACCAGTTGAGTCGCGAGATGCATGCCAGAGGAATGCGCTACATCCAGGACATCACGCTGAATCATTCGAATCCGTGGGACAGCCATGTCTACGGCCGACTGTTTGAGTCAGCGTACTCCGATCAAGTCTTTATCAACAGCTACAAGGATGATTACGACTTTGCTAGCGGCATGAATTACTACAAACATTACGAGGACGATCCGCGCTGCAAAGCGGCAGCGAACCTGCCAGATTACGAGTGGAGCTATTGGCAGTTGCACCATTGTCCGTTGGCAACTCTGAGTGGTTATAACCAGCATGACCCTGCAGTAGCTGACTATTTACTTGGAGCAGGCAAGACATGGATCGACCACGGAGTCGACGATTACAGGTTGGATGCAGTTAAGTACCCGTTTCCCGAATTCATTGCCAGATTCACTCACACGATGCGAGATTACCTCCGGTCCGTGGGCCGGCCCGCGCCGTACATTGTCGGCGAATGGTCTCACGGCGGCGTGGGTGATTCGAAATCTCTTCAGTTCGCGAATGATTACAAGAGCTTTGAGACCAATATCCTCGACTTCCAATTGTCGTTCATGCTGAACCAGTTCATCGGTGGTGACCACGAAGATGTTACTCGGAAAATAAGTGCCTTCGATCTTGATAATTTTCTGCATGAGCGGACTCTGGCCTTTAACGGGAGAGACACCTGGCAAGGCACTTTCATTGATAATCACGACCAGATTCGGACGTTAGTACGCCTGCAAAAATTGGGTGTAGCTGACGAGACGGAGCGCAGGCAGCGGATGGATCTCGCCAGTGTGTTATTGATGACCATTCGTGGAATTCCAATTATCTGCTGGGGAGATGAACAGTATCTTGCCTATTACAGCGACAATCAGAGTACTCCACAGGAGGACGTCAATTCCGGAGATGATGATCCGTGGAACCGCCCTGGCTTAAATCAGTGGGACGAGAATACCCCGGCATTTAAGATCATCAGCACCTTAGCGGAGTTGAGAAAGAAGAGCCAGGCCATCGACCAAGGAGGTTACGTCACAATTTATGTGGACGACGACATTCTGATGTTTGAACGAGTGCATCGTGGTGAGGTGGTCTTGGTAGCTGTCAATCGAGGCGAAGATAAAACGGTAAGTTTACCAGGAAGACTTCGGATTCCATCAGGATCGTACACCGGACTCCTCGAAGACGCGAGCGAAGTCAACCAGGGAAACTATCTATCAACAACACCAGAGGGATGGACATTACACCTGAACAAACTCAGTTCAGTGGTGGTGCACCCCTGAGAAGACAACGAATCGGGGCCAGCGTAGAAGCACGCAGGTTGGGACCATACTCTTTCCAGGCGTGGCGTTTCTACGCGCCCTGTCGGCAACTGACGTGCTGCGCAACTGACAGATGTACCGGACC
>DATIMM010000104.1:0-12008 GCA_035475295.1 Bryobacteraceae bacterium | reverse complement strand
GCCGGATCTAGGAGCAGGTCTTCGAATTGTAGGATCGAAACCTTCCACGATCCATGAAACCTACAACGTTCCTGCGGGGAAGTTCAATCCGGTACGCAACGAATGCAACACCGTCACGGTGGATTTGCTCGAAGCGCAGCGCCCTTCCCGTCAGTTAACGATTGAAGCGAGAGCTTATAACGATGGCGTCGCTTTCCGCTATCGTATTCCCGACGAACCACGCACCAAGGACGTGCGAATCGTAAACGAGAAGACGCAGTTCGCGATTGCGGAGGATGCCACGATATATCCGCTGATATTGCGGAACTTCCAGAGTTCCTGGGAAGACAACTACCGGACATTGACGGTGACCGGCCTTCATCCGGAATCGCTGGTGGGCATGCCACTGCTGATGGAATTGCCAGGAAAGGCATGGCTTGCGATCACGGAGGCGCACATCGAGAACTATGCCGGCATGTATCTTGTCCATTCGCAGGTTCAGAACTCGCGCATTCTGGAGGCACGTCTTTCTCCGCGTGTGGATGAACCAGGGCTCGCGGTTTCAGGACAGACTCCGCTTGAATCACCATGGCGCGTGGTGATGATCGGCGACGCTCCCGGCCGTTTGATCGAATCGAACATTGTCGAGAACCTGAATCCTCCTTCTGTGATCACAGATACCTCGTGGATTAAGCCAGGAAAGGCCGCTTGGGATTGGTGGTCGGGCCCCTATGACGAACGTGTTGACTTCAAAGTGGGAAAAAACACGGCGACCGCGAAACACTACATCGATTTCGCTTCTAAATCAGGCTTCGAGTATTTCCTGCTCGACGGCGGGTGGGCTGCACATGGGACAGGCCCGAACGATTCGGGCGCGGATATCACGCAGGCGCAGCCTAACATCGACATGCCTGAACTACTCCGATATGCAAAATCGAAGAACGTCAAGATTTGGCTATGGGCTCACTGGACCGATGTCGACCGTCAAATGGACGAAGCATTTCCGCTATACGAAAAGTGGGGCATTGCCGGGGTCAAGATTGACTTTATGAACCGGGACGATCAATGGATGGTGGACTTTTATCGTCGCGTAGCGAAGAAGGCGGCAGAGCACCATTTGATGATTGATTTTCATGGCGCCTTCAAACCGGATGGCCTTAGGCGTACTTATCCGAACGTGGTGACCCGCGAAGGTGTGTTGGGTTTGGAATACAACAAATGGAGTGCGCGGGTGACTCCCGATCACAATGTCATGCTGGCTTTTACTCGCATGCTGGCAGGCCCGATGGATTACACGCCGGGCGGATTCACCAATGTGAACCGGGAAGCTTTTCAGCCCCGGAATGTTCATCCTATGGTGATGGGTACGCGAGCCCATCAGACTGCTTTGTTCGTGGTTTTCCAAAGCCCTTTCGAAATGGTGTCCGACTTTCCCGAAGCGTACACGGGACAAAAGGAATTTCCTTTTCTGGCGGCGGTTCCGACTACGTGGGATGAGACCAGGGTGCTGAATGCAAAGGTGGGAAACTACATCACGATTGCCCGCCGTCACGGGAAAGACTGGTATGTGGGCAGCATCGCAGGTTCCCATGCCGCCGAGTTGAATATACCGCTGGAATTCCTGGGCCCAGGAGAATATACAGCTGATATGGTGTCGGACGCGCAGGATGCAGACGTTTCTCCCACTCACACGGCCCTCGAGCAAAAGAAGGTAAATCGTTCGGAGCGACTCAAGGCGATTATGGTTCCCGGCGGCGGGCAGGCAATTCATATTCACCCGGCACAGTGATCGCAATCCAGTCGCTTTCAACCCTCGGTTGATTTAAACGCGCTCCGCTTCTTTGAGAGCGGCATACTCCTCGTCGGTGAACAGGCGGGAGCGGATCAAGAACCGCAGCCCTTCCGGGCCTTCGAGCGAGAACATACCGCCGCGACCCGGCACGACATCCACGGTCAGTTGCGTATGTTTCCAGTACTCGAACTGGCTGCGGCTCATATAGAACGGTGTCCCGCCGATCTCACCCAATTGCACGTCGTTATCGCCTAACAGGAACTCACCGCGAGGGAAACACATGGGCGAACTGCCGTCGCAACAACCGCCGGACTGATGAAACATCAGATCACCATGCTGCGACTTCAGTTTCTCGATCAGCGCCAATGCCGAGTCGGTGGCGAGCACCTGTGGTGGCGGCGTCGACATCTGTTTCGCTCGGTTTAGAAGAAGCCGAGTGCGTTCGGACTGTAGCTGACCAATTGATTTTTTGTTTGCTGATAATGGTCCAGCATCATCCGGTGATTTTCCCGTCCTACGCCGGATTGCTTGTAGCCGCCGAACGCGGCGTGTGCGGGGTAGAGGTGATAACAGTTGGTCCACACGCGACCGGCCTGAATCTCTCGGCCGAACTGGTAGGCGGTGTTCAAGTCGCGGGTCCAAATGCCTGCCCCGAGCCCGTATAACGTATCGTTGGCGAGAGCGAGCGCCTCTTCCTCATCTTTGAAAGTAGTTACGCTGACTACCGGGCCAAAGATCTCTTCCTGGAAGACCCGCATTTTGTTATGGCCCTTGAAAACAGTAGGCTCGACGTAGAAGCCTTCCGCGAGTTCACCGTCGAAATGGGCGCGGCTACCCCCGGCTAGTACTTCAGCACCTTCCTGCTTGCCGATATCCAGGTAAGAAAGAATTTTCTCGAGCTGTTCGGACGACGCCTGGGCGCCGAGCATGGTGGACGGATCGAGAGGATTGCCCTGCCGAATGGCTTTAACACGAGGGAGCGCCCGTTCCATGAAGCGGTCGTAGATGGATTCCTGAATCAGCGCGCGCGAAGGGCACGTGCAGACCTCGCCCTGATTGAGTGCGAACAGAACGAACCCTTCGATGGCTTTGTCGAGAAAAGCGTCATCCTTGCTCATGACGTCCTCGAAGAAAATATTCGGGCTTTTGCCGCCGAGCTCCAGGGTCACTGGAATCAGATTCTGCGAGGCGTACTGCATGATCAGACGGCCAGTTGTGGTCTCGCCAGTAAATGCGATCTTCGCAATGCGATTGCTGGAGGCGAGGGGCTTACCGGCTTCGAGACCGAAACCGTTCACGATGTTGAGGACACCGGGCGGTAAGAGATCAGCGATCATCTCCATCAGAACAAGAATGGAAAGCGGCGTCTGTTCGGCGGGCTTCAGGACCACGCAGTTCCCTGCCGCCAGAGCAGGCGCGAGTTTCCATGTAGCCATCAGGATGGGGAAGTTCCAGGGGATGATCTGGCCGACCACGCCGAGAGGCTCGTGATAGTGGTAAGCGACGGTGTTTTCGTCGATTTGTGAAATGGAGCCTTCCTGTGCGCGAATCACGCCGGCAAAGTAGCGGAAGTGGTCGATGGCGAGCGGAAGGTCGGCAGCTTTGGTTTCGCGGATCGGTTTCCCGTTATCCCAGGTCTCGACAGTGGCGAGATAATCGAGGTTCTGCTCGATTCGATCCGCGATCTGGTTGAGGATGCGGGCGCGCTCCGCAACCGACATCTTGCCCCAGGAGCGGCGCGCGGCATGGGCTGCATCTAACGCGCGGTTCACGTCGGCCGCGTTCGAACGCGGGATCTCACAGAGAACCTTGCCCGTTATAGGCGTGATGTTTTCGAAGTAGCTCTGGGAGAGGGGCGGCATCCATTCGCCGGCTACGAAATTTCCGTAGCGAGATTTCAATTGAAGCGGAAGACCGCCCAGTGAAGTTTCAACAATTGTCATGTACCTGGCTCCGTGGCGAGGAATCTGGCGAATAGATCTTTCGACAAATTCCGCCGATACCGAGTATATAAGGGACCATTGAAAGAGTTGATGGGCCTGATCGACCTTGGTCTGAGTGTGATGAGAGTAGCGAGTACCAAGCGATTCCATGGCCGCTCATGAGATATGCTTGGCGGCGAGGCGTAATACACCGCGCGCCAGTAGCGGAGAATCCTCGACGGAGCCTAGCGATGAACAACCCGCAGTTTCAAGCCATGTTCGGTGAACTTGCAGACGGACGCACCGAGCTAGTGTTCGAGCTTCTGGCAATGGGTTGTCCTGCCACTTATAAGGATCATGACGGAGTTTCGCTCATGCGGCATTGCGCCTACTTCGGCGATGTGAGCGCGATGAAATTCCTGCTTGCTCACGGCGGGTCAATAGACTCGCTCGGCGACAACCTAGGGCTCGATGTTGCGGCGTTTCATGGGCATTGGCGGCTCTGCAAGTTTCTCTTGGAACAGGGCGCAGATGCCAACCACCAGGCCGCGGATACAGGAGAAACGCCGCTGCATTCCGCTCTGTGTAAGACCGACCGCTTGGTATATGACCGCGTGCTGAAAGTCCTTCTGTCATTTGGTGCGAATCCGAATGTTGCGACGAACAATGCTGTCGAAACGGGGGGATTTATGCGAGACTGCCGAACAAGAGGCGAGACTCCGCTGCACCGCGCTGCCGCTTTCGGGGATGTGGAAACCGTACAACTCCTGATGGACGCAGGAGCGCGCCTGGATGCAAGAGACATGAACGGCGAAACCCCGCTTTCCTGGGCAAGTTGGTACCTGCGGCCGGCCTCCATTCTCCGACAGCTTTGCTACGGCGACTTTCAGATCCACCCCCAATATCAGGAGATGCGAGCCAACCTATTAGGGAGGCCTCACGCTTAGCATGAATACAAAGCGTCCAATCCCAATGCTTCTCAAGTCAGTCTGCCTGCTGATCGGCATGACGGCGCTTATACTGATGGCCGGATTTCGGAATCACGAGGATCGCGCTCATACAGGCCCGGAGTATACAAGCGATGGCCGGCTTCTGTTTCCGGAGCATTATAGGAGCTGGATTTATTTAAGCTCGGGCTTCGATATGAGTTACAATCCGTCGGCGCAAGCAGGGGGCCACCATGTATTCGATAACGTGTTCGTCAATCCTGAGGCCTACGAGAAGTTTTTAGAGACGGGAACGTGGCCGGATAATTCAGTGTTCGTGCTGGAGATCCGCAGTGCCGAGGCGAAAGGGTCCATCAATCGAGGCGGGAGCTTTCAGAGCAGTGGGCCTGTGGGGATTGAAGTGCATGTGAAGGATAGCGCCAGGTTCCCGGGGAAATGGGCCTTCTTTAATTTGTCCGACGGCAAAGCTGCCAAGATGATTCGGCAATCAGCAGGCTGCTATTCATGTCATGCCGAGCATGGGGGCGTGGACACCACCTTTGTGCAGTTTTATCCGACGCTGCTGCCGGTCGCGAAGAGCAAAGGCACGCTTTCGCCGGCCTACCTGAAGGAAATTGGTAGGGAGGAGAAGTAGATTCGGACTTGCATCTAGTCACCGTCTAACCGGCCTAGTCCCTCAATCCGTCTCCGGGCGCGGCGGATTGGCCCAGTGCCCGGACTCGTCCCGTCCGCTGACAATTATGCCTTTCGCATTCCAGCCCAGTTCGGCCCTTACACTAGCAGGACAGTAACGCAGGGTCAGGCCGCACCGTCGCTTGTTCGATCGATTTGCCTCCGAGCCGTGCAATAGCAGGTCGCTGTGAATCGAAATCTCGCCAGCTTTCAGTTCGACGTCGAAGGGCTCGCCCAACGTCTCGGCTGCCCCCACGGTCTGATTCAGCACGTTGGCTTCATCGTTTTCGCTGAGCGTGTACGTCAAATGGCCCAAATGATGCGTACCCGGAATATAACGCATGCAGGCGTTTTCGATCGTGGCATCATCGATTGCCAGCCAAGCCGTGACGGCCTTGGACGGGGTCAGCGGCCAATAACTGGAATCCTGGTGCCAGGAGACCCGCTTGCCATCCCCGGGCATCTTGCAGAAGAAATGCGAGCCCCAGGCGATTACGTTTTCGCCAAGCAGGTCCCGAACGCAGGCCACAATACGCGGATGCGTGAGGATATCGTAAACGCGGCCATGGCGCAGGTGCGCCGTACTGATGGAATAACTGTCGCCTCCAGCGGCTAGCGTCCGGGCCAGCAAGTCATCAAAATACGCGCGAATGTCTGCGATCTCTTCATCATTGAAGATTCGAATCCCGGCCAGATAGCCCTTGCGATTGAAATCCGCAATCTGTTCGCGTGTCAGGGTTTTGGGAGTCTCCACTGTCGACGGATAGAAACGCAGTTCGCGCTGAGTCTTGGCCAGTTCCTCCGTTGTCGGAATGAAGTTCGGTGCGGACGAGGTATCCATAATGTTTGGTTCCAGCCTTTCCTTTTCAATTTATAACCCCGGCGAAGTGTTCGGGGATAAGCTGGTACTCATGTTGCGACTTCTCGCTGTATTCCTCACTGTCACGGCAATGGCCGCGCTCGCCGATGAGCCTCACGCGACTTTGCCGATCGGTTCACCTGCTCCAGATTTTTCTCTGCCCGGCATTGACGGCAAGACTCACACGCTGAAGGAATATGCAGGAAGCAAAATACTCGTGATCGTCTTCACCTGCAACCACTGCCCGACAGCCCAGCTTTACGAATCGCGCATCGAGAAGCTGGCAGACGACTATCGCGGGAAAGGCGTGGAGCTTGTGGCCATTGAGCCGAACAACGCCAAGGCTATTCGGCTGGATGAACTGGGGTACACGGATGTCAGCGACAGCCTAGAGGAGATGAAGATTCGCGCTGCGTACCGCCATTTCAGCTTCCCGTATCTTTATGATGGCGACACGCAGTCGGTATCTCGCGCGTATGGCCCGAAGGCTACGCCGCACGTCTTCATCTTCGATCAGGCGCGAAAGCTTCGCTACGAGGGACACGTCGACAACAACCAGCGTGAGTCGCTAGTCACCAAGCAAGATGCACGTAACGCGATTGACGCCCTACTGGAGGGCAAGCCAGTTCCGGTGGACCATACGCGGGTATTTGGCTGTTCGACGAAATGGATGTCCAAGGAGGCGGGACGGGCAGCGGAATCAAAGAAGGTGGAGCAGGAACCGGTCAACGTAGAACTGGCCTCGGCCGAGGATCTGAAGAAGCTGCGTTCAAACCCCACGGGCAAAGTGCTGCTCGTCAACTTCTGGGCGACCTGGTGCGGACCCTGCGTACGCGAGTTGCCGGATCTGGAGGCGACGTATCATATGTACCGCTTGCGCGATTTCGATATGGTCACGGTTTCGGCAAATATGCCGGACGAGAAAGCAGGAGTGCTGGCCGCGCTGCAACGGTTGCATGCCTCTGGCCGGAATCTTCTTTTCGGCTCAACAGATACGGACGGAATGCAAGCAGCGTTCGATCCCAAGTGGGAATCGGGTGTGCCTTACACGGTCGTGCTTTCGCCCGACGGAAAGATTTTGTATCAGGAGCAGGGGGAGCTGAACATTCTCAAAATGCGCCGGACGATACTGGCCAACCTGCCCGATCCCGACTACATTGGACAACGCGCTTACTGGGCAAGCAAGCAGCCCTAGGTGATCACGACGACCTCATGGTCCAGAACGGATGGTAGCTGGAACGTTGCCCAGCGCTGCTGTAGGTCTAGCGAAGGTTTGCTACCGGCGCTGACCAGGCACTGGATACCGCGTCCCGCAACATCGGGCGGAAGTTTGACCCTGATGCGGAGGGGGCCGATGGGGATCAGTTCGTCCATAGGAGCCCGCCAGGCCGCTTCATTGGTCAAGTTCACGATGTGCAGCACAAGGCGTCCAGGCTGACGATAAAGGTGGCAGTCTATGAAGCCGGCTCCTTCGACTTCGAGCGGCATGCGATCCCCGGCAGCCCACCGGACTAGATTTGCGAGCAGACGGGCATGGTCGGGCAGCCGATCGCGGCTATAGCGCCGATCGAGATCAGCGGGAAGGTATGCCACGCGCATTCCGTTCTTTGTGTTCAGCACGAGGGCCGGAATGTCCGTCTTGGGCTGCCTCATCCATGCTGTTTCGGGCGGGAATATCGGAAATGGGGGGACAAATGTGAGAGGCACAAGGACACCCGGATCGGTGCGCACGTTCCCGAGCATGCTGCCAAACGGAAGAATATCGGTTTCTTCAAAGCCCTGCAGCACCGGGTGCCTGACACCCGAGATGGCCGGCTCGGGGCCTGCGTGAGGGCCCCACACTTGTGCGCGCAGCTCCGGCGTAAGGCGAAGATACGTGTGAACCGAGCGCTTGGTCTCCGTTTTGCCGAAATCCGCGGAAGGAGCATGGGCGCCGAAGAGGTCGGCAAGGCCGAAGTCGGATCGCGGATCGCCCCACTCGTCGAAAAGGCTAGTGGCGCCGGTAGCGACCAGGGAACCGCCTGCATGAACGAATCGCCGAATGGAAGCGCATTGCTGGGTGGAGAGTGCACCTACATTAGGAAGGACCAGGACGGCAAGTTGGCTGGCGTCCCGATCGATGTCGTCGGCGTTGACGGGCAGATAAGGGATTCGCGCGCGAATGAGCGCTTCTGTTAAGCCTTCATACGGCGCATCGACGATCTCCGCCGGGTTGTCGCGACCGAAGTAATCGGTGTTCCGCTGTGACCATACGACACCTACGGCCGCGATCGGCTGCCTGTGCACCAAGTACTCCTCATGGTCCTTGTGCCAGCGGAAAATGGGCTCGGCTGTATGATACATGCGCCGATCTTCGTGATAGGCGCCGACGTGGTGCCACCAGGGCTGAATGCCACCGGCGATCCCCTCGATCATCCACAGCCGCGCTTCCGGGGCGGGTTTGCTGGCCAGACGGAAGGAGATCTCGCCAGGCCGACTCGGCGCCTGATACAGGGCCATGCTCTCCGGCGCGAGCTTGTCCCAACCGAGAAGGCCGTGAACCAGTTTGCCCGCATCACCGTTCTGCTGAAAGCCGGTCGCATCGCTGCGCGACTGATGATCCAGCAGCAAGAATTCGGAACGGGCGCAGATCTTTTTCAGGTCACGGAAGGAGCTACTTTCAGCAGTGATGGAACCACTGTTCATTCCGAACCAGAGGCAATGCGGACCTCCTGCGGACTTAGTTACACGGTTGTTCAAGTCCCACACTTCGAGCCGGCGTGCGTAGTTCCATTCGATCCAATGCCGGTACACCGGGTCGTTCCAGTCTTTAACACGCGGGAGGGAGTCGCCCGATGCTGCCCGAAATTTACGCGCGCAGTTATCGCAGTAGCAGATGCTGGCGCGGGGAAGGCCGCTCCAACTGTTATCGGCAAAACCCTCCGGATGGCTGCGCTGGATGATCTCGGTCAGGATGGCAGGAAGATACTCGTCGTAATAGGGGCTGTTGACACAGGTGACGTACTTGTCGGCCGCGCGGTAAGGGTCGCCGGAGGACATTCGCGCAAACCAGTCGGGGTGAGTGCGATAAAAATTTTCGGACGTGCGATTGGAATCCATGCGGGCGAGCACGGCAAGACCGTCCTCACGGGCCGCCTGCACGAGTTCGCCGTAGAGATCACGGCCGTTTAGAAACTCCGCCTGATGTTGGAGCGGAAACTTACTCGGATAGTAGGCGACGATACCGCCCGCATTGATAATCACACCTCCGATGGCGGTGCGCTTCCAATACTCACGCCACCAGGGGATGTCATAGCGGGGAGGGTCGGCTTCCGTGATGTTCGTTTGACCCCAGCGAAGAACACGGTGGTACCAAGGAGTGTCTGGTTCAGCTGCTAGCGCGGATACGGCGACGGCGCCAATGGTGGCCTGAAGAAAGCTGCGTCGGTCGAGCAAGATATCAACTTAACGCACTCGCCAGAAACGGCAAGCCACGGGTGCCGTGAAAGACGTGCTCGCCTTCGAAGATCTCCTGCTGCGCCTGGGAGGAAGCGCCGAAAACGTCGTAGACCTTTTTCACGCGTGCGAAGCTTTCGCGCGTTGCGCCGACCGGGAATATGGGGTCGTGGTTGCCGCCCTCTGAAAAAAACGGACGAGGCGCAATTAGGCCAGCCACATCGTAGTTTTCGGCCCAGTTCAGAATGCCGGGAACATAATTGTCGATGCAGTGAGAGACGCTCATGATGCTGTCACGGAAGGTGTTCAGATAACCACTGACCAATGCAGCCTTGATGCGAAGATCCAAAGCGGAGGCGAACTGCGTGCAGGTACCGCCTCCAGAGATTCCCAGGCAGCCTACACGCTTCGCGTCCAACTCAGGGCGCGTCTCGATCCAATCAATGGAACGCATCACATCCCAAACGCGCCAGCCGATCATTGTCTCTCCGAAAAGGAGCGCTGAACCGGCTGCAGGCTGACAAGCACTGGCTTCCGGGCCCTTTTCCCGAGTGCGTTCGTTACGCCTGTATCCAAAGGCCATTGGCTCAACCGCGAATGTTGCCAGGCCATGCTCCACGGCTTGAATGGCGAAGTCGTGTTGATAGCCCGGCTTGTTCGTGCGATCACGTCCGTGTTCATCGATACCGACGATGTCATCCACTCCCCGGCCGTGACCGGGAATTGCCACGACGGTGGGATACGGTGGCTTCCCTCCGGATGGAGTAAGAAGATAACCGACAACGGCAACACCGGGACGGCTATGAAAGATGACTCGCTCGCGCCGATAGCCCGGATACTGGCGAACATCGAGCGTCTCCGGCCGGAGAGGCGTCCTATCTGGAAACCCGCCCAGTAATTCCGTCAGTTTGGCACGGAGTTCCCGCTGCCACGCTTCTGCCTCTGCCTGATTCGTTGCTCGGAAAGTGAGGCGCAGCGGAGCAGACTTGTAGCGTTCCAGGGTCCAATGTACGGGGTCCAGCTCATTGGATTGAAGGCTGGCGTCCAAGGCTTTCACAGTTCCGTCCTCCGGTTGACCAGCTTTAGCCTGTGCCATGGCGGAGGCTGCCGCCACGGCTAAGCTAAACTGCCGTCGAGTGACTCGCTTCGTCATCGTTGGATTATATAGGGCGACCGCTGCAGCCTAGTCGTTGTGCATGATGAAGGCGTACATCCGGTCTCCTGCTCCTACCACCAGGTATTGATTGCCATCCAGTTCATACGTGATGGGCCCGTTTGTCATGGAGCTTCCCAGGTTCGCGTGCCAGAGAGGCTGCCCGGTCGTAGCATTCAGAGCGACCAGGTTATTTTCCGGATCCCCGGCAAATACGAGATTTCCAGCCGTACTGAGAACACCGGAGCGGATCCCTGAGCTTTCCCATTTGTGGCTCCAGCGAATTTTCCCGGTCTTGTAGTCGAGAGCCTGCACCATCGATTCGGCCCAACCGCCCTGATCGTTTCCACCCCATCCTTCGGGTTTTTCGTCCTCATCGAAGATGTAGTAAATACTGAACGCCCGTGTTGCGTTGATATAGAAGAGGCCCGTCTGCGGACTGAAACTTGGCGGAGGCCAATTGGCAGCGCCGCCCTGGTTGGGTGATACCAGCGCGCCATCGGTCTGGGGCTGCTTGGCCGGATTGGGGATGGGTTGCCCTTTGGCGTCCACACCTTTTGCCCAGTTTGTTTTCACGTACTGCGAAGACGTATAGTTCTTACCGGTTTTCCGGTCGAGAACGAAAAACCACCCGTTGCGGCTTGCCTGGGCCACCAGCTTGCGAGGTTGCCCGTCGATTTCGCCGTCAATCAGGACCGGCGTTTGGACCGCATCCCAATCATGGGTGTCATGAGGCGATGGCTGGAAATGCCAAACGAGTTTGCCCGTATCAGCGTTGAGGGCCACAATGGATTCCGTAAACAGATTGCTGCCCTTCCGGCCTTTTCCGGCGATCACGGGCTGGGGGTTTCCAGTTCCTACAAACAGCATGTTCAGTTCCGGATCGTAGGTGCAGGGGACCCAAGTCATGCCGCCCCCGTGTTCCATGGCTTCGGCGTTCGGCCAGGTTTCTGAGCCGGGCTCTCCGGGCTTGGGAACGGTCCACCAGCGCCACTGTAACTCGCCGGTCTCCGGATCGCGTGATTCCAGGTAACCGGGCCGGTCGAGGTCATCTCCGCTGACGCCGACGATGACGTGATTTTTAATCACAATCGGAGCTACCGAAGCATAATACATCTGGTCCAGGTCACAGACCTGCTGGCTCCATCGCTTCTTTCCATCACTGAGATTGAGCGAGACAAGGTTGCAATCCGGCGTTTCGAAGTAAAGCCAGTTGCCGTAGATACCTACGCCACGATTTCCGAGATGA
>DATIMM010000103.1:0-19637 GCA_035475295.1 Bryobacteraceae bacterium | reverse complement strand
AGAACCGCCGCGTGGAAGTGTACCTGGTTCCGGCCAACAGCACGGCCAATCCGCCGGCGGTCAAGAACCTGCAACCGCTCCCCGAGCAGCAGGTCAAAGCCCTCGGCTGCCCGCGCTAACCACGCACCAACACCAAACACCCCAACAGAACGGGCCCCGCTCCCAAGCGGGGCCCGTTCCGCGTTTACAGAACAAGCTATCCACTACAGTTGTTCTTATGCGCTGGCTCCTTTCGCTTCTCCTGCTAGTCGAAACGGCGGTTGCGGGATCGTTCACGATCGATCAGGTGATGAGCGCGCCATTTGCGTCCTCACCGGTGGCCGCCCCGGTTGGATCAACGGTGGCGTGGCTGATAGACGAGCAAGGATGCCGGAATATCTGGGTCGCCAGCGCGCCGGACTGGAAGGCCCGCAAGGTCACCAACTTCAACGAGGATGATGGACAGGAGATCGCCGAACTGGCGTGGGCACCCGATGGCAAATCACTGTTCTTTGCTCGTGGAGGAGACTTCGAAAATGGCGGGGACAATCCCAATCCAGCGATGAGTCCACAGAAGCCCGACCAGTCAGTCTGGGTGGTGGTCCTGGATGGATCAGCAGCAAAGAAACTAACGGAAGGTCATGCGCCGGCTGTTTCCCCCACGGGTGACCTGATAGCGTTTTTGCGAAACGGACAAATTTTTTCGATGACGCCGGCCGGCCAGAACGTCGCCAGCCTGGTGACGCAAAAAGACTCGGCCTATGGCCTGGAGTGGTCTCCCGATGGCGCCATGCTGGCCTTCACGAGTAATCGAAAAGAGCACGGCCTTACCGGGGTCTATACGCCGGCCACGAAGAGTTTGGAGTATCTGGACCCGAGTGTAGATACAGATTCCAGTCCAGTCTGGTCGCCTGATAGTAAGCAGATTGCATTCATACGCATTCCGGCTTTGAGCCGGGTACTTCCGTTTGGACCGAAGCGGGAAGGCGAACCCTGGTCGATCCGGATCTCGGATGCGAAGAGCGGAAAAGGCCGCGAGGTGTTCCGGGCAGACAGGGGCGCAGGCAGCGTGTTTCACCAGGTCGTGGCCGACCGGCAGATTATTTGGACCGGCGACGGAGGGCTCGTCTTTCCGTGGGAGAAGACGGGTTGGTGTCATCTTTACCGTGTGCCGGCGGCGGGCGGCACGGCCGTCGAACTGACGCCTGGGGAAGGGATCGTAGAGTATGTAGGAGTGTCGCCAGATCGAAAGGCGGTTGTTTATTCAAGCAATATCGGCGATATCGACCGCAGACACCTTTGGATGCTGACGAGCGGCGGCCCCATGGAGATAACAAACGGCGAGGGAGTCGAATCGGCTCCTACGCCGACCGCCGATCATTCGGCGCTGGTGTATTTGGCATCGAGCTACAACGAGAAGGTTCATGCGATGGCTCGAACGGAAAGAAACGAAACGAAGCCATTAGCCCCCGAGACGATTCCGGCAGAGTTCCCTGCCCGGTTCCTGGTGAAGCCGCAATCCGTTCTCATCACGGCGGCAGATGGGATGGAGATTCATGGGCAGCTCTTTTTGCCATCCGGCGCGAAGAGCGGAGAGCGACACCCGGCCCTGATTTTCTTTCACGGCGGATCGCGGAGGCAGATGCTGCTGGGGTATAACCACATGTACTACTATTCGAACGCTTATTCGATGAACCAGTATCTGGCGAATCACGGATATGTAGTCTTGTCGGTAAATTATCGCAGCGGGATTGGCTATGGGCTGAACTTCCGGGAAGCGCTGCAGTACGGCGCGACGGGCGCGAGCGAGTTCAACGATGTGCTGGGGGCCGGCTTGTATCTGAAGGCCCGCCCGGACGTGGACTCGAAGCGAATTGGCGTCTGGGGCGGGTCGTACGGAGGATATTTAACAGCTTTGGCGCTGGCTCGGGCATCAGATCTGTTCGCGGCGGGAGTGGATTTCCATGGCGTCCATGATTGGAACCTGGAATTCCCCGGTGCTGTGCCGGGTTACGACGCAAAGGCCCGGGAGCAGGCAGAGAAAGTCGCGTTTGAGTCGTCGCCGATGGCTTATATGAAGGCCTGGAAATCACCAGTGCTGCTAATTCAGGGCGATGATGACCGGAATGTGACGTTTTTGCAGACCATACGGCTGGCAGAGGCGCTGCGGCGGCAGAACGTGTATTTCGAGCAGCTGATTTTTCCGAATGAGATCCACGATTTTCTGCTGGAAAGGGACTGGGTGAAGGCTTATCAAGCCACCGCAGATTTCTTTTCGCGAAAACTGGTCACAGCACGGCCGACCGAAGTGAGCCGTTGAAATTCGGTTTTCCTCGACGTATCACAGGACCTGTCACAGGCTGCAGTGCTGTCCTGCCGCTCTGCAACCTTTGATGGATGGCTGGTCCCGCATTTGCTGATAGACTCGCAAATACTTCATCAAAACTTCGGGGATGGCCAGTAAAAGGGGAAGATTATGCCAGTGGACGCAACTTCGCGAACCGTGAGATTTCTGGCTCTCGGCGCCGCTGCGTTGGCTCTGATCTCGCTTGCTTGCTTTGCATTTCCCTTGTACGTAATCAGGCCATTCCGGCACCAGGGTTCGACGGAGTTGGCGGTGGCCCTATTCGTGAAGCAAATCGGTCCTTGGGTCGGGATTTGTTGCGTTGCGCTGGTGTCTGTCTTGGCGATCCTTAGCTGGCCACGAATCCGCGGCTGGGTCCCGCGTTCCCTTATGATCTTTACGGTAGCGCTCACGATCGGGGGCGCCTATTTGTCCCGCCTGAACGTTTATGAATTGATGTTCCATCCCATCGGGGAACCCCAGTTTCAGACGAGTCAGGAGGCCAGCATCGATAAGGATGACATGGTCATCGCGGTCCGGTTGGGCGGACTCTCGCGAGCTTATCCCGTTCGCGAAATGGCGTACCATCACATTGTGAATGATACGGTAGGCGCCGAACCGATCGTTGCCACGTATTGAACGCTCTGTCACACCGGTCTGGTGTGGAAGCGGACGGTCAAGGGACTTGTGCTCTCTTTCCATTTGGCCGGAATCAATAATCAAAACTTCCTGATGCGGGATGACCAGACCGGTACATTCTGGCAGCAGATTAGCGGACGAGCCATTTCGGGCCCGCTGGAAGGATCACAGTTGGAACTGGTCTATAGCGACGAGCTCACGTTCGGCCTATGGCGCGACGAACAGCCCAAGGGCACAGTGCTGAAGCCGATTGCGAAATACTCGGCCGGCTACGAAGCCAAAGACTGGGACACTCGTATGTCGAAGGTGCGTACGGTTCTTGGTTTTCCCCACACCGGCTTACAGTCCAGAGATCTGGTCTTGGGAATCGAAGCCTCAGGTACTAGCCGTGCTTACCCGATTGAACGCATCCTTTTCGGAAAGCTTCTCGAAGACCGTGTGGGCAGCCAGCCGATTCTCATTGTCCTCGGTCCGGATGAGAGGTCGATCCGCGTATTCAAGGCGCCGGCGCAGGCCGGAGCAACGGTCTCCGAGTTTTACAGAACCGTCGGGCATGTTGCCCCGGACGCAGAGCTAAAAGCAGCTACGAACGGTGCTCTCTTCATGGATTCGGCTACTGGCAGCGAATGGAACTTCAGCGGCTGCGCGGTGTCGGGGAAAATGAAAGGCACGTGCTTGCCGGTTGTCTCCGCCTTCAAGGATTACTGGTTCGATTGGCGCAACTACCATCCTGAGACCACCATTTTTCGGCATTAAATTTTTCTTGAGCCGTTTGCCTTTTCGATTGCGCGTATAGAGTGAAGGCAAATTTATGACACTTTTGGAAACCGAAGATCCCGCTCTTGCGACAGAACCCGCGAGTCTGCCCGCTCCTGCCGTCTTCCTGCAATTGCTTCTGGGTAAACACATCACATACTCACTCTCGGCCATCGCAAGGATGGGCGTTGCCGATCACATGGACACAGCACCTGTGCAAATCGACGAACTCGCCCGAAAGACCGGCGCAAATCCGCCATCTCTCTATCGCGTCATGCGCATGCTTGCGAGCGTGGGGGTGTTTGAGGAGGTGCCCGAGAAGTCTTTTCGTCTTACGCCTGTCGGGCAACTCCTGAAGACCGATGCGCCCGGGTCTTTGCGCTACTCCGCGATCCAATTCGGCGACCAATGGAGTACGCGCCCCTGGGAACACTTCACGGAGACAGTTCGCACCGGTGAGAACGGCGTCAGGAAAGCTTATGGAAAAGATATCTTCGAACTGTTCGTCGACCTGCCAGAACAGGCCGAAGTCTTTAATCGCTCGATGACGAACATCTCGGCCGCGATGGTTGAGCCGATTGCAAGCGCCTACGACTTTAGCTCCATCGATCGACTTGCCGACGTGGGAGGCGGTCACGGGATGCTGCTCGCTTCGATTCTGACGCGCCATCCACATATGCAAGGGGTCCTCTACGACCTGCCGGAGGTCGTCGCCAGCGCGGGCGCCAAACCGCACTTGGCCGGCTGTGAAGCCCGTGTGCGAATCGAGTCTGGCAGCTTCTTTGAGCACGTACCTTCCGGCTGTGATGCGTACATCATGAAGTTCATTCTTCACGACTGGAGCGACGACCACTGCCGCCAGATATTGAGTGCGACCCGGAAAGAATTTCCGACAAATGGCCGTATTCTGGTATGCGAGCAGATCGTCGCGGATGGGCCGGGTCTCGCGAAGCTCGTGGACATCGAGATGCTTGCAATGACTGTGGGCGGGAAAGAACGTACTCTGGCTGAATTCAGCGATTTGTTCTCATCGGCTGGTTTGCGCCTCACGGAGGTATTTCGAACGGAAAGCCCGTTGTGCATTCTCGAAGCCCGGTCGGCTTAGAGGTGGGTAACAGCGTGCCGAACTTACGACCCGAAAGGTCATTGTTCGGCTGCGCTACTGCGTCTCAGCGATCGTTTGTCTCTCCTGCTGCCTCGTTCCGCCATTGAGCGAGAAGGTTTTTGACCTCCTCATCCGTGACCGGCGGGAACGACTCGTATGACTCGTTAACAGCCAGGAAGGGGTGTGGAGTCGCGAGGCAAACGCATGTGCTTACTTCGTGCTGGAATTTTCGGTAGGCTTCCCGGGAAGCGACAGGAACGGCGATCGCCACTTCCTTGGCGTGCTGCCTCCGGGCCGCCTCGACTGCGGCAAGCATCGTGGATCCCGTCGTGGCACCATCGTCGACAAGAATAACGGTCCGACTGGATAAGCTGTGTGTGCGATTGCCGCCCCGTAAGAACGTTTCCCACTGCTCGATGTCTTCTTCTTTTGCAATTGCGCTATAAACATGGCCGATAGACAAATGGACAGAGCGGATAGCAGCGGGATTGAGTACCCTGACTCCGCCGTTAGCCACAGCGCCCAAGGCCAACTCCGGCTGCCGGGGTACACGAAGCTTCCGCACCGCTATCAGGTCTAAGGGCACGCGCAGGGATCGGGCTACTGGGACGGCGACTGGAATCCCGCCGCGCGGCAGACCCACTACTACTACATCGGATCTGAACGCATAGGGCTTGAGGCTTGAAGCAAGAAGGCCTCCAGCCGCTGCCCTATCTGAAAATTGGCGCAATCGGGTTCTCCTGGCAAAATGTTACTTGTGAATTAGGTTCAGACCGGAAACGGTGTGGAGACCTTCTGCGCTCGCCGAATGCATCCACGGGCCGCACTGTTCCTACGTTGGCAATCCCCAGGACGGGTCAAAAAACATAGAAAGCCGTCCTGACGATTGAGAGACCACAGGGCTCGGCACGCTCAATTTCAGCGGTCGAGAGATTCACGTGTGTTGACGTTGAGCCACTCCGAAGGCGCGCCGCTTACCGAGCCGGGCACCTTCCAGCAGGTGTTCAACAATAAGGTATTCAACACTTTTGATGCTTCTACGACTTCGTGCGACGCAGCTATGTAAGCCAAATTGCAGGAACTGTTAAAAGCACCGGGCTGCGCTTTCGAGAGATGCAGCACACCGTCTCAGATCTTGCGATCTGTTCCGACCGCATCCGCACTAGGAGCCGGCTCCGGAGTGGCAGCGGTATAAAGCGAACGAGACTTGATGGTCTTGGCAATCTGCCAAGAGGTCACACTGCCGAGCAAAACTACGGGAAGCCATTCGGGAGTACCGGTGAGTTCCACCGTCATAAACGAGGCCATCCACGGTGCATGGGTCACCGATGCGAGCAAGCAGGCAATACCCACGACGGCGTAGCTGACCGGTGCTGAAATTGAGGGCAGCAGG
The DNA here is from genome assembly GCA_035475295.1 of Bryobacteraceae bacterium. GTDB lineage: Bacteria > Acidobacteriota > Terriglobia > Bryobacterales > Bryobacteraceae > Bog-105. The sequence goes on along the minus strand of DATIMM010000103.1, from coordinate 13,421 downwards.
AGATGGAGAGAGTGGCCATAGAGAAGGCCAAGCACGCTACCCGTAAACACCGTGGGAGTGAATACGCCCCCAGCCACTCCTGAACCGACGCATGCGGCCGTGGCAGATAGACGGAGTATCAAAAGGGCTCCGGCCGCTTCCATCGTAAGCTTATTTGACACAACTGCAAGGACGCCGCTATCGCCATTACCCCAAACCTCGGGTTGGAAACAGGAGAGAAATCCTACAATGGAGCCGCTCCAGAGCATTGCCAGCGGCCATCGTCGGAGAAACCGAGCTCCCGTGATGACATGAAGATATGCTGGTCCGAGAGCTCCAATAGCTATGGCGATGATCCAAACAGGAGCGCAATCGATCAAGTGAAAATGCACGGCCCCACCCACGGGAAAGAGCGGCCCCTGGCCCAGCAGATAATGACTGATCGAGCTACCGACCACGGCTGAAGTGAGTAGCGCCGGAAGTTCGTGCATGCTGGACCAATTCAGGACGCCAGCGCCGAGCACAATTTCTAAGGCAAAAAAAGCGCCCGCAATGGGCGCCTGGTAAACCGAAGCAACGGCACCTGCAGACCCTAGGGCAACCAGTCTCTCTAATGAAATACGCCGAGGTCTCCAGCGTTCACCCCAAGCCGATGTGACAGCGGCCGCAAATTGAATCATGGAGCCTTCGCGGCCGATTGCTGCCCCGCTCGCAATCGAGAAAGCAGAGGAGACCGTCTTCCAAAACGTACATATAAACGGTATGCGCCCGTCATGCAGCTGTACCGCGTCCACGTAGTCTACGAATTTTTTCTGAGCTGAGAAGGTGGACCCGGCCTTTACGATCAGAGTAGCCGCTAAGGCCCCGAGCACGGGCGTCAGCACTCGTCGCCATAAAGGGAGCTGGCTGGCTGCGGATGCGAGCAGACCCGAATGGCCTGTAATCAGCCACTGCAAGAACCACAAGATAAACCGAAGCCCTACACAGACCAAGCCGCATCCAATGCCGGTAAGTGCCGCAATCGACAGGAGCAGCGGCGACAGACTCCGCTTCCAAGAACGCCTGCCTGCCTCGGCGCTTGCTGTGGTGATCACGCCCTCGCCCATGAATCTAGTGGCAAATCACGCTCCTTGCTACGCCACAGTTCCCGGACCAGCTACAGAGCGCCTGCGACACCCGCCTGCGGCTCAACGATCCTGGGCCTCATTTGGGAACCGATGAACGCAAAGTAAGCGATGAAAACGTAACAGCATAGCGGCACGAGCATCGCTTTGGCCATGCTCATCGTGGCTCCGAAAACCAGGCCCATAAGCGGCGTAAAAACAGCACCGCCAACGATTCCCATTACGATCAGTGAACCGCCGATCTTTGTATTCGGGCCCAGACCTCTGAGGCCGAGCGCAAAAATGGTCGGGTACATGAGCGACATAAAGAAGCTGGTGAGAAAAATGGCCCACAAGCCAAGCCAGCCTGGGAACAGTACGCCAACAGCCACCAAGAGAACATTCGCAAGGCTGTAAAAGCCCATCAGAACATTGGGTTCCACAAACCTCATCAAATACGTGGCTGCGAATCTGCCGACTCCGAAAGCGACCAAAGTGCCAGTCAGGAAGTACCCAGCCGTCTTCTCGGACCCGTGTACGTAATCCTGAACATATTGAATGAAGTAGCTCCAGGTGCCTACCTGCGCTCCGACATAGAAAAACTGTGCCAGAACCGCCTGCATAAAGTGAGGATATTTAAGCAGGTCGCGGAACCGGCCATGATTGGACGTATCCGCCTCCCCTTCTTCCCCGGTCACCTTGGGGAATTTGGTTCTGATGATGAGAATTGCCCAGAGGATGACAACACAGCCGAGAACCAGATACGGCATGATCACCCGCATGGTCTCGTGCTGCAAGTACGAGTTATAGGTTTTGGCGACTTTCAACGCGTCGATTTGATGCTGGTTCAACTCGATACCGGAGAAGATAAACGTAGTTCCGATAAGCACGCCGACAATGGACCCCAGCGGGTTGAAAGCCTGTGCGAAGTTAAGGCGCCGTTCCGCCGCTACCGGATCTCCTAGTTGCGCGATGAACGGATTCGCTCCTGTCTCGAGAAAAGCCAGTCCGCTGGCGATGACAAACAGGCCGACCAGAAAGAACCCGTAGCTTTGTGAAAGGGCGGCTGGCCAAAACAGAAAAGCTCCTGCCGCGTAAAGGAACAAGCCCGTGACCAACCCGGTTTTATAGCCGAACCGGCGCATCAGCAGAGCAGCGGGCATGGACAGGACGAAGTAACCCAAGTAGAAAGCGGATTGGACCAGACCAGCTTCAAACCTGGTAATCGCGAAAGATTTCATGAACTGCCGAATGAGGACATCATTCAGGTTGTTCGGAATTCCCCACAAGAAAAACAGCGCTGTAACAAGCACAAGTGCAACGAGGTTCTCTCGTGAAAACATCTTGTGCTTCTGGAGTTCCGACGTGGGACTCCCGCCTCGACCTACGCTCATTTTCATCATCTTGGGCCACCTCGTATTATGACGTCCATCCTCCGGCAGTTCCGGACCGCAGATATAAAAGCATGACACGGCACAACCCCGGCCGATGATTCGCCGGATTGAATAGCGGCCACTACCATCGACAGCCCGGAACGGACCGTGACTAAAATTATGCTTCTGACATACTGTGTAGGCAATGAGAGTAGGCATCCTTGGGACAGGAGCAATAGCAAACAAGCACGCGCAAGCATACAGGAACATCGGCTTCGAGATCGCCGCTTGCTCGAATCGAACGGTGGATCGCGGACGCGAATTTTCCGAACGTTGGAACGTAGAGTACGTGCCGGACTTCAAAGACTTGTGCCGCTATCCCGGTCTCGATTTTATTGACATCTGCAGTTTTCCCGATTTCCGCCTGGAGCCCCTTCAGATCTGTGCTGAGATTGGGCGTGACGTACAAGTTCAGAAGCCGATAGCCACGAACCTTCAAACCGCGCGGACTATGGTTCAGATTGCGCGTAGCGCTGGCATAAAGCTCAACGTAGTCAGTCAGCACCGCTTCGACGATGCGACGCTTTTCCTCAAGCGGGCTCTTGCCGAGGGCCGATTAGGGAAAATTCTACAGGCCGATGCTTATGTGAAGTGGTTTCGCAGCGACGAATACTACTCGCGTCCGATTAAGGGAAGCTGGAAAGTCGAGGGCGGTGGCGCGCTTATCAATCAGGCCATTCATCAGATTGATCTTCTGCTTTTCCTGATGGGCCCGATTGAGTCGGTCAGCGGGTCATGGCAGCTAGGCGCCACTCATCGGATCGAATCCGAGGACATCGTGAATGCCCTGCTTTGGTATGAGTCGAAAGCGACAGGCGTGATCCAAGCGTCCACTTCGTTCTGGCCCGGTTACAGCGAGCGTATTGAGATACATGGAGCGAAGGGAACGGCCATTATAACGGGAGATTCTCTTACCGGCTGGGACGTTCGGGACGACGATCGTGCAAACGAATCAGATCCCGCGCCATTGGCCAAGAACGAAGCGTCCGGAGCAAGCGATCCGATGGCGATCAGCGTTTTGTCCTTTGAACGTCAATTTCAGGATTTTGCCGAGGCGATTCGTACGAGGCGCGAACCCGTAGTGAATGGGGAAGAAGGTTACAGGGCCCTGGAAGCCGTACAAGCCATCTACGATTCCTGCCGCCGGAACCAACGAATATTGGTAAAGTCTTTAGAATTCGGCACAGGAACGGTTTAATCGAGTAAACGGTCAGGGAAGAGATACGATCGCATGGATTTAAACAACAAGGTTTGTCTTGTGACTGGCGGCACCAGCGGCATTGGAGCTGCGGTAAGCAAGAGCCTGCTCGAAAAGGGCGCTCACGTGGTGGTAGTGGCCCGCAACAAAAAAGATAGTGAGTTGGCGGAGCTTTCGAAGGCAGCTGAAGCACAGAAGAGGCGCGTGACGTTCATTGCGGCCGATATGGGAGTTGCCGCGGACTGTGAGCGAGCCGTCAAAGAGGCAACAGAGCAGTTTGGACGCGTGGATGTACTGGTGCACTCGGCTGGCGGGCCGACACAGGGCTCGTTACTGGAACTGACCGCCGAAAAATGGATGCAGACCTTCGACGTGCATGTCCACGCCGTGTTCCACCTGGCGCGCGCCGTGGTCCCTGGGATGAAAGAACGAAAAAACGGGGCGATCCTTCTCATTTCCTCGACGGCTGGCTTGCGCGGGTGTCTTGGATCGCTCGCCTATGGTGTCGCCAAGGGCGCGCTCCCGCAGTTCGCACGCGCGCTGGCCCGCGAACTTGCCGACTTCAATATCCGTGTCAACTGCATTTCGCCAGGCGTGATTCGCACTCCATTTCAAGTCATTTTGACCGAGGCGCAGGCGAAGCATAACATCGAGAACCGGATTCCCCTGCATCGTGAAGGTCAGCCGAGCGATGTCGCTCAATTAATTGTCACGGTGGTGGAGAACGACTTCGTCACGGGCGAAAACATGGTCATTGACGGTGGCCTCACAATGAGGATCGCCTAGCTGCAAACGGGAGCTCAGCCCACGATGAATCAGCTTACAGGCAAGGTGGCACTGGTCACTGGCGGAGGTAACGGAATTGGCCGGGGCATTGCTCTCCGCCTGGCCAAAGAAGGAGCAGCCGTCGGCGTGCTGGACCGGGATGCGGCCGCATGCCAGCAGACTGTGGAATTCATCGCGGGAAGCGGCGAACGCGCGTTGGCCCTTCCCGGAGATGTCAGCCACAGCGACACCGTGCGTCACGCCGTAAGAGAGCTTACGACGGCGTTTGGACTTTCCAACATTCTGGTCCATACGGCCGGCGTGATGCCAACGGGCATCATAGAACAGACATCGGAAGAGGACTGGGACCGAGTTTACAACGTCAACGTGAAGGGAGCTTATCTCACCTGCCGGGAAATGATCCCACTGATGCGGCGCGGCGGTGGGGGCTCCGTCATCCTGGTGGCATCGATCACGGGCGTCAACGGCTTTCCCGGCCTAGCTGCGTATTCCGGGACCAAGGGAGCGTTAATTGCTCTGGCGCGCGCCATGGCAATCGATCATGCCCGCGAGGGCATTCGCGTGAACGCCATTTCTCCGGGCACAATCGACTCCCCTATGCTCCACGACTATGCCGCCAAGCAGCCCAACCCGCAACGTACGTTAGAGAGTTTCAATCAGATCCAGCCTCGAGGGCGAGTCGGCACAATCGAGGAGGTCGTAAACGTGGTGAACTTTTTGGCGTCCGATCAGGCATCTTTCGTGACTGGCGCAAACATTATCGTGGACGGAGCCATGAGCGTGAAGGGCGAACAACCGAGTGTATAGACGATGCGGGGATCGCTCCGCATTCGGAGAATCCGTCACGCGACAGATGACCAGCCTTGCGGCTTGCTCGCTCATCCCGGTGTGTACCGATCCACAGCTGACCCTGTAGTTCCCTACCTCCCGGCGGCAGTCACAGAAAGCGCTTAGTCGAACCCGGTAAAGTGGTGGAAGGCGCGAATACGATAGTATCCGCTACAGGCTGAACACCCAATGAAGCTTTACCGCACACAACGTGGCTATCTGATCGAGCAAGACAATCATTTTTGCGCAATGGACACTCCCTCTTGGACTTGCGATGCCTGGGACTCGCTCATTACGTCCGACGATCTATATGAGCGCCTGGCGAGTCTCCGGAAGGACTTGCAGGAGATTCACCAGATTTCGTTAGAAGACGTGCTGGCGCCCATCGGGAGCCAGGAGGTTTGGGCGGCGGGTGTGACCTATTACCGCAGCCGCGATGCCCGGATGGAGGAGTCCAGGGACGGTGGGGGTGCGGACTTTTACGAGCGCGTGTACGTCGCCGACAGGCCCGAACTATTCTTCAAGGCCACTCCCCACAGAGTTGTCGGCCCAAATGCGAAGGTCGCGATCCGGGGCGATGCGCAATGGTCTGTTCCCGAGCCGGAGCTGGCATTGCTGATCACCCCGACGGGCAAGATCGTTGGGTATACGGTCGGCAACGATATGAGCTCCCGCGATATTGAAGGCGAAAATCCGCTGTACCTGCCGCAGGCGAAAGTCTACGACCGGAGCTGCGCTCTGGGGCCCTGCATTCTTGTTGTCGAGAATCCGCTACCCCCATCGACTGAAATCAATCTGGAGATCCTCCGGAGCAATAATCTGGAGTTCTCCGGAAGCACTACGCTTGCGGAAATGAAGCGCGATCCAGCTTCGCTGGTCGAGTATCTTTATCGCCACAACACGTTCCGCCACGGCGCATTCCTTCTAACCGGCACTGGCATTGTTCCGCCCGATTCTTTCGGATTGCAGCCGGACGATGAAATCCGCATCAGCATTACCGGGATTGGAACGCTGGTCAATCAAGTCGGTTAACAAAGTCACTGATCTAACTTAAGGAAACCGGAACATGACACTTCAAGGAAAGAATTTGATTGGCGGCCAGGAGTTCGCCGGCGGGTCAAAGCAGATCTTTGCTTTCGATCCCAAGCGGGGCCAACAACTTCCTACGCCCTATTTCGAAGCGACGGACGATGAGATTCAGAAGGCCATGGACTTGGCGGAGGAGGCATTCGCAAAACTTCGCGAGAGCAGCGCCACGGTCATCGCCGGCTTTCTCGAAGCTATCGCGGCTGAAGTGGAAGGCCTGGGGGATGAACTCATCGATCTCGCATCGACGGAGTCCGGGCTTGGGAAAGAGCGTGTCTCAGGCGAGCGGGCCCGTACCGTGGGCCAGCTTCGACTATTTGCTTCGCTCGTCAAAGAAGGTTCGTTTGTCGACGCTCGCATCGACACGGCACTGCCCGACCGCAAACCGATACCGCGGCCGGATCTGCGGCGGATGCTCATTCCCATCGGTCCAGTTGTGGTATTCGGGGCAAGCAACTTTCCGCTCGCTTTCTCGGTAGCAGGAGGAGATACAGCCTCGGCGTTTGCCGCGAAAAATCCCGTGATCGTCAAGGCGCATCCCGCCCATCCGGGCACATCCGAGCTCGTTGCCGGTGCAATCTCACGTGCGGTGCAAAAAGCACATCTTCCGCCCGGCACATTCTCCCTTCTGCACGCAGCCGATCCCGCTGTCAGCCTTAAACTCGTTCGTCATCCGATCGCGAAGGCCGTTGCTTTTACTGGGTCCGAACGTGCCGGCCGAGCCATCTTCGATGCGGCCGCACAGCGCCCCTCGCCGATTCCCGCCTATGTGGAAATGGGCAGCAACAACCCCGTATTTGTGCTTCCCGGTGCTTTGCGTTCGGCAGGGAACCTCGCTCAGAACCTATTTGGGTCCGTCAACCTGGGAGTGGGCCAGTTCTGCACGTCTCCGGGTGTCGTTGTCGGCCAGAACGGCGATGCGTTTAAGACTTTTGGAGAAAACCTGGAGCGGCTATTTGAGCAGGGTGCACCCGGCACAATGCTCCATCCCGGCATTCTGAAAGGGTATTCGGAGAACGTTGAGAAGCGCGCTAAAACCAGCGGCGTTACGACGATTCATTCATCAAAGGAGGCCGATGCCTCGAAGACCGAAGCGCTTCCGGTTCTCTTCGAAACCGATGCACGCACATGGCTCAATCAGAAAGACCTCGCCGCAGAGATTTTCGGCCCCAGTACGATGCTGGTCCGCTGGCAATCCAAAGAGGAGCTACTCAGAATTGCGAAGGAGTGGAGTGGTACATTGACGGCCAGCGTCTTTGGAACTCCCGCAGACCTGGAAGATTTCCGGGATTTGATTGCCGTTCTTGAGACAAAGGCCGGCCGCGTACTGTTCAACAGCTTTCCTACTGGCGTCGAGGTAAGCGCGGCAATGCACCACGGTGGTCCTTATCCGGCCACAGCCGATCCCAAATTTACCTCGGTCGGGACCGCTGCCATTTTGCGGTTCTTACGCCCAGTCTGTTATCAGAACTTCCCGGAAGCAGCTCTACCGATAGAACTGCAAAACGAGAATAAACGCCGGATTTGGCGCATGATCAACGGCGAACTTACACGAGACAGTATCCCCGGCTGAATCCGCACTTTCGTCAGCCCGGCCAATTCACTCAGCGAACCGCTCCGCTGAGCCATTGCAAGGTTTCGGCTACATGGGTTTGCGCGCTCAATTGCGAATGCACTACCTTCTTGATGGTCCTGTCGCGCCCGATCACGTAGGTAGAACGCCCCGGCAATAATCCAAACACCTTGGGGACCTGGTAAAGACGTCTCACCTTGCCATTCGCGTCGGACAGCAACGGGTAAGAAAGTTGGTTCAACTTTGCGAACCGTTGCGCATTCGGAAGAGAATCCGAGCTGACCCCATAAACCACAGCATCCAGCTCTTGAAAATGAGAAGCCTTCTCCCGGAAGGAACAGACTTCTGTCGTGCAAACGGGGGTGAACGCCCTCAAATAAAAGAAAAGTACCACGGACGTTTTCTCGAGTGCCTCATATAAATGCATCGTCCGCCCATTGGTTGCCGGCAAAAAGAAGTCAGGAGCGACATCGCCAACGTTGAGGATATTGTCTGCGGGCATTATTTATTAACCGTCATGTCGCCTGATAGGTTCTGTCCTTCCATGTGGATGGCAGGCCGGCGAATTGTCTGAAAAGTGCGTACCACTGCAGTGCGAGAAACGAAAGAATCGAAAGAGGGTGAACCAGGACCACTAGGGCCGGCTGAGCAAAGCGGAGCGCCAGAAGGAGTCTAAGTCCGTAAGCTAATCCCGTCGCCGCAACCAGTAAATAGACAAGTGCCCGCGGCACTCCGGTCAGAAGGCTGTATCCAAGCAGTATCACCGGGAGGACTTCGCCTCCGAACAGCAGCAGCGAAAATACCCAGATCCGCTTTGGTGAAGCAATGCCTTCCGTGGCATTCTTCAGGAGACCCTGGAACACTTGCGAAGCGTTTCGGTACATGCGGCAGGTGGCCAATGGGGTAGCATCGCACAGATCGGTTTGGCAGCCAGCGTCCCTGTAAGCCCTGGGCAGCGTGATACCATCGTGCCGGGAGCCTTGAATTTTACTGTGGCCTCCCACGCGCATATAAGTCTCGCGTTCGGCAACAAACAGCTGTCCGCATCCCGCCGCAAAGACTGGATCCTTGGATTTCCTCATCGCCCACATGGGCAAATAGCCCAAAAGAATGAAGTGGATCAGGGGCAGCAATAGTTGCTCCGACCACGTTTTCGTTTCCTGTCTCGGAACTCCGCTTACCAGCGGAGCCTCGCTCCTGCGCAAGAACCGGACCATGCGGGCCAGTCCATCCGGGGCTACGCGTACGTCCGCATCTAGAAAACAGAGCACTGGTTTCGAGGCCAGGCTGGCCAGCGTAAAACACGCAAACTGCTTTCCGCACCAGCCCAAAGGTAGGGCAGGAGCAGTTGCCAACTGTACCCGGCTATCGCGTGCAGCGATCTCCTGGACAATGCGCGCTGTCCCGTCCTCCGAGTGGTCATCCAGGACAATGACCTCCAGATCGAGATGCTGGCTCGCCAACACAGAATGGACCGCCGCCGCAATGGACAACTCCTCATTGCGCGCAGGAATCAAAACCGATACTGCGAAATGGTCTTCAGGCGCAGTAAACTCCGGACGCCGGTATACGAGCAGATTGCTGAGGCACAAAAGAAAGGGCACTGCCGCGAGCACCAAACCCATCCACGCAAGAAAGACAATCACAACTAGTAACTCCCGTGCTCTTGCCGAAACTGCTTACGAGCCAGTCTGGCTTTTAGCGCACGCCAGATATCATACACGCCACCGATTCCAGCACGCCCGCGTATCAAAGTTTCGAAGCTTTCAGCCTGCCGCGCCATCACCCTTTGGCTCAATGCGTCCTGTGTCTCTTCCAGCCTTTTAGAGAAAACTATAGTCCATTCTGCCGCTGTCCGCTCAAAACCTGAGTCGATCAGCAATGGCTCCCCGAAGCACGCAAAGGCGTCTGGATAGCGTTCGTCCCAGAAGGCGTACTCCAACGCGAGCGGTAGCATTGCGAACTGGGTGAGGCGGTGAGCTAAATATCCGACGCCTGGCTGAAAAAGCACGGGCCGGCAGCGGACGTCAGTGAAGTGCCCTTGGGCCGTTACCCAAAATGCACAATCAGCACGGCTAAGAACCGATTGCCCGATCCGGACGAAACGAGCCGACCCGGAGGCACTCGCGGGATCGATTCCGAAGAATCCGAGCTTCTCAAAAAATTTGTACTTGGCCAGTCCCTCTGCGGCGATCGGTCCATAGTTTTGCCTTGCACCGAAGAAGCGTTGACTGAGATACAAGGCAACCAGCGGATCCCACCAGGAGGGATGGCTCAAGCACACCAGCACTGGCCGATTTTGCACCGGCTCTAACGGGTGCAGCCGTAATAGGCGGAGAGCGTGAAAATTGCGCCGGAAGAAAAATTCAACGTAGGTGACAAACCAGCGTAGTTGCCGTGTGGCAATACGAGGCAGCGGATATAGTTCCTGGCCTAATTGCAAGGAATCCCCGCGTCCGGCCTTCATACCGCGGCGGCGTATGTGCGTTTGGATTCCACAACCCCGTCCTGATCCAGTTTGTCGGCGGCGATCCAGCCGGACATCACCACCATGGGCATCCCCGGCCCAGGATGGGCTGCTCCCCCTGCAAGATACAGTCCCCTCACGTCGGGGCTATGATTCGCCGGCTTGAAACCGCCGTTTAGTCGTCCATGGCTGGAAAGCCCGTAGATAGCGCCATTCAGAACGCCGTAGCGATCATGAATGTCCTGCGGGGTCAGATACTGCTCCACTTTGATATGCGCCTCCACGTCCTGGAGACCAGCGGTTCTGCGCAATTTTTCTAAGATCACGCGGCGATACTGCGGGTACATTTCTTGCCAGTTTTGCCCGGCACGCAGATACGGCGTGTGTACCAGTACATACAGGGCTTCCCCTCCGGGCGGGGCAACAGCCGGGTCGGTCCGTGCTGGCGCGCATACGTAGCAGGTTGGGTCAGGCGCAGGCTCGCCCTTGCCGTAGATGGCATGAAATTCTTCCGCCGGATCCCGTGAGAACACAAAGCTGTGGTGCTGAAGCTGTTCATACTGGCGGTCAAGGCCCAGATACATCACGACGCCGGAGCAGGCCGGTTCGTAGCTGCGCCGTTGATTGAAGCGCTTCGCGATGGCTCCCCCGATCAAATCGCGGTGAGTACGCACCGCGTCGGCGTTTGAAACCACAGCCGCCAGTGGAACGATCTCTCCGCCTTCTATCTCAACTCCGCAGACTGCCCCGTCCTCGATCACAATCCGCCGTATGGGTTCACGCACACGAAACTGGACGCCCAACTCCGTCGCGAGCTTTTGCAGCGCGTTCGGTATGGCCCTGGTGCCGCGCATGGGATACCAGACACCTTCACTGGTCTGCATGTGCGCAATAGCACAAAGAATGGCTGGGGTCTTCTCTGGAGAGGAACCCACGTACTGCACGATGTGATCCAGCATCTGCGCCACGCGCTTGTCCCTGATATCACGCCGGATCGTACCCGCCACGGTATGTCCCAATCGCATTCGGCTTACGTCCCGCAACAGCGACAGATTTAATGCCGAGCCCGTCTGAAACGTATCGCGCATGGACCCAACGGAACGCCAAAAGAAAAAGCGATCCGAGATTCCATGCAACTCTTCGGAAGTAGCGGAGAACTTCTGATACCCAGCGCTGGTTCCCGGTGAGTAGCGGTCCAGTTCCTGCTTCATTGCCGCGCTATCGCCGAGCAAGTCCAAATAGGTATTGTCCTCAAAGAAGCATCGCCACTGGGGCTCCAACTTAACCAGGTCCAAATACTCAGCGATGTCCCTACCGGCTTCGGAAAACACTTTCGCAAGTATGGACGGGCAGATCAGGATCGTCGGCCCCATATCGAAACGATAGCCGTCTTCCTGAAGCACGGCCGCCTTGCCGCCGATCCATTCGTTCCTCTCAAAAACGACAACTTGGTATCCCCGGGCAGCCAGGACGCAAGCGGCGCTCAGCCCTCCAAGCCCTGATCCGATAACACCAATCCTTTGTCCTTCGCTTCGACTCATAACTTCTTCAGCTCCTTTTGATTACACGTCCCAGCGTTTGCCAGCCGCGAAGGCGGCGGGTCCACTTGCGCCGGTGGCTTGCCGCCAGGAATGCCAGGAACAGATCTTCCGCGTGTGGATGCGCCGGTTCTAAATGACGCAGGCGCTTTCCGTGTTGCACCACAATAGCTTTCAGATGGGTCATTTCCAGTAGTCCTTCCGCGCCTCTCGTCTTTCCGAACCCGCTGTGACGGGCACCTCCGAATGGCAGACGGGGATCAGCCGTAGGCACAATCATGTCATTGACTACGACCACACCTGCAGATACTCGCTTAGAGAATTTCCTGGATGCTGCTTCTTCGCCGAAGATCGTCGCGCCTAACGCGTATGGGCACATGCCGGCAGCGTCAATCGCCTCGTCATCGCTGTCCACGCGCATCACGGCTGTCACGGGAGCAAAGAGGTCGCTCCGCATGACCTCCATATCGGGTCGGGCCTTTAGGATCAGTACTGGATAAAACGCATCTGGAGAACTGGCTTCAAAGGGGGTGGGAAGTTCTGCTCCCAGCAGCAAGGCTTCGTGGATCAATCGCTCTGCCAGCGAAGCGGCGGACGAACGCACCCGGACGGGAGGAAGCCCTTTGACCTGGTCAGCAAGCGCACGCTCGAAACCTTCCGCGACGCTTCGATAGACGAAGACCCGACGTGGTGCAATGCAAGTAGCGCCGCCATTTAGCATGAGTCCAAACACAACCGCGCGCACCGCTTTGGCGATGTCCGCATCTCCGCGAACAAACACCGCGTCGCACCCGGAAAGCTCCACTATTGCGGGCGTGATCTGTTCGGCGGCCTCGCGCAGAACAGAGGTAGCCGACAGTACCGAGCCGGTCAAAACGACTTTATCAACGCGCGTCCGTAACGCTTGTTGAGCGTTCTCCACACGTTCGTCCAGCACAACGATAACCTGGGGCGGTATTCCCGCCTCCACAGCAATCGCCCGAAGCGCAAACGCTACTGTCCACCCCCCATGCCCGGGCTTTATCCAGACGGCGTTTCCAGCCACCAGCGCCTGCAGCGCTTGAACGCCGGGCAGAAAAAGCGGATAGTTCGAAGGGCCAATCACCAGTACGATGCCCAACGGCTCGCGTCGCAATTGAATTTCGACTTTACGGAGCCAAAAGGGACGCCCTCGGCTCGAAACATCGCGCACACGGAGAAGCTCGTCGGCACTGCGCTCTAAAAAGCGGGCAGCCTCCGCCAGAGGAATAATTTCAGCGACTAAACTGTCAGCAGCGGTCCGTTCAAGCTCCTGAGAAAAGCAGCGGGTTAGTTTCTGAGCGTCGCGGGCGAGGAGATCGCGAAATCGCCGAACCCATCGCAAGCGCTCTGCAAGAGGCACATTCGCCCACTCCCGTTGTGCCCTCCGCGTCTGCTCCAACAATGCGCTG
>DATIMM010000102.1:0-6863 GCA_035475295.1 Bryobacteraceae bacterium | reverse complement strand
ATCGCCATACGTCAACAGAAAGATGTCGTCGTCGACGTACTTCTTGATACGGCCGATGCGGCCGCCCGTCATGCTGTCGATCCCGGTATCGGCCAGCGTTACGCTGAAGCCCTGCTCGGTGTGCAGCCCGTGATAGCGAATGTGCGATTTCTGCCCCAGGCAGATGGAGAAATCGTTATTCATCGCTTCGTAATTCAGAAAATAGTCTTTGATCACCGAGCCGCGGTATCCCAGGCACAACACGAAATCGCGGAAGCCGTGATGAGCGTAGGTCTTCATGATGTGCCAGAGGACGGGACGCCCTCCGATCTCCACCATGGGCTTCGGCCGGAATTCCGTTTCTTCGCGAAGACGGGTGCCGAGTCCGCCGCACAAGATCACTACCTTCACGTTCGTAAGCCTCCAGCAGGTTCATTATTCAGGAGATGCGAGCTACGGCTGAAGTCCGATTTGGGTATGGACCTTGTATAGACTTTGGTTATGGGTAGGATAGGCTTCAGCCTGTCCAGCCGAGTGGGGCAGGCGCGGGGCAGGCGCTTTCGCCCGGCGCTTTCGCCTGGCCGCTTTAGCCTGCCAACAAATCCGAGCGCCAACTCGGACGCGTTCCTACGCGATGCTTTGCAGTTCCGGATCCGCAAACGCCAGGACGGCCTGTTGTGCCTGTTTGCGTAGCCGCCATTTTTCGTAGGGCGGCGCCTCTTTGCGCGCGATGTCCTGTATGATCGCGGCATCCACTTCCCTCGCCTGCATCTCCGGCGAGATGCGCTGGAAGCGGTCCTGCTGGCGGAGTGTTTCGGCTTTCTGCTTGCGCAGCAGCACCTTCTTCACGTCGGCCATGTCCTGGAAAAGCATTTCCGCAATCGCTATGCGCGACTGTTCGTACTCCAGAATGAGCACCCGCTCCGTGTGTTCCTGATCCTGTCGCTCGGAAACTTCCTGCTGTCGGCGATACGTGTTCTTCAGCGAGGCTTCCGTCTCCGGATTCACGATGCGGCTCCGTGTCTCGGCGTCCTTGATCAGTTTTACGATCAAACCCGCGGAGTTCTTCAGATTCTGCCCGCTTCTCTTCTTGTGCCGGCAAACGTGCAACGCGATCTCACACCAGTCCAGAAGGTCGCGGCCTTCTTCCCGGCAGGGACCCGCATCCAGCGCCGTGCGCACGATGCTCACCGCCACGTGCGGCAAAACGTCCTCCTCCAGCAGTCCGCTGAGGATCCGGGTGCACCTTTCCAGGCCATAAAAGTCCAATGCCGAAATTGCCGCCTGGCAGTATTGGGCTGCCGCCTTAGGAGGAAGCCCGGCCTGCCGCATCTTCTCCTGGCACTGCGCGCGGCGCGAGTCCGGATCCGTCGTAGCTCCATGTTCCAGCAGGGTTTTACGCTCAGACACATAGGACCCGTGCTTGTGCAGCGCGATCCGCCAGTCGTCGCTCGAAACCACCTGGTAAGAACCCAGCACCTGGATCCGAATCAACTGCTCGAAGGCCGGCTCCAGCGTCTGCATCAGCCTCGACAGGTACTTCGGAGGACTCAGAATGCCGAGATGTTCCGTTGCCATCTGCCGGGCATCTACCAGCAGGACGTCCGTCTTGGCAAAGGCCACCGCCAGGTAGCGATACAGGTGCTTCGCCGTAATTCCGTCCAACTCCATGTACCGGTTCGCGTCCATCAGCCGGAAGAAGCCGCTGTCCATGCTCTGGATCAGCTTATCCGTCCAGGTGACTGAACCCATGCACCGGCCGGTCGTCCGGTTCAACGAAAAACTGGCTTCCTGAAAAACGTTGCACCACTTCACTTCCTCGTGCTGTTCGTTCTCCATGAGCGCCCGGAATCGCAGCGGGATGAAACGGTCCATGGCCAGCTTGAGCCGCTTGTAGAACTTCCCGTGTACCGCCCCGATATCCAGAATGCGGGCGATCTCGCGGCCGCTGAACGTCACCGTTTTGGCGAAGTCGTTGCGGAACGTCAACACGCCTAACGCGACGAAGATATCCAGGTCTTGCTCGGTGGGAAGGCCGAGTTCCGCGTTGCCCTGCACCTGCCAGGTGACCCGCGCCGCCGTACCGTCAGGCAACGTTTTACTGCCGCTGATCTCGATCTTGCCGACCTTCTTGCCGACCCGGCGCTCCAGCACGGCGAAAGGAATTGCCGCCAGATTCTCCTCTTCCACCGAGAGGTTCATCAACGACTGTTTGGGGGTTGCTTTCGCCTTACCCGAGGGGGAGATAGCCATGTTTCACTCTGTTTTGTACAACGCTGCAACAGTCGAAGGCCACTTTTTTATTGGCGAACTCACGGCGAAAAATGGTTTTATGATCAAACCCATGTCCACCCCATTCATTGCCAGTATTTTCCATTACTCTCAAACCAGTGGTTCCAAAACCATACCATATAGCGGACTCATTCGCTCATCGCCAAGTACAACAATTCAAGGTATTTAGGCTGGATCTCTTACGCTGAGACTCACAACCTCTTCCCGGGAGACCCATGAGTTTGAGCGTAAATCCGCCGTAAGCCGCTGAAAACACTGGACGCCGCTTCGCAACGCGGCATGGGTTTGCCCGTAACTCCGATCCGCTGTTTTCCCGGTAGTCCCGCCATTGGAATCAACGCCCCGCTCTCCGTCTTACGATCAAACTCACGAGCATTACGGCCAAGCCCAGGCCATATCGGGCAAACTTCCGATCAGACCCGCGTCATTGCGCGAGAGACTCAAGCCGCCTCCCGGGCCAGACGTGAGCCTGAGCGTAAATGTATGGCAAGATAGGGAATTCCCGTCACCAAATAGGCCGGTACTGTACGAACTACCAGTGCGGATGTCCGGATTCGACGGGGTATAATTGGGAACTGCCTCGGGCCCACTAGATGATTCGTTTATTTCGAGTCTATGTGCCGGTAGGGACGCTCACCCTGCTGGTCACCGAAACCATACTGCTACTCACGGCGTTCTGTGTGGCGACGTATGCCGTACTGACCTTCGACCCGAGTATTTTCCTGCTTTACGATGGGGGATTTCTTCGCATTTCGCTGGTAGTCGCCAGCATTCTGATCGGCCTTTATTTCCATGATCTGTATACGGATCTGTACGTAAAATCGAAATCCATTCTGCTCCAGCAACTGACACTGATCATCGGCACCGCTTTCCTTCTCCAGGGATTTATCAGCTACCTCGACGCCGACCTGCGTGTCCCCATCCGCGTGATGATTGTCGGAGCTTTCCTGTCGATCGTCGGCATGTTCTGCTGGCGCATTTTCTTCTGCAAGTACGTCCTTCAGGTAGTCAACCGTGACATCCTGCTGCTGGTCGGAGCCAGTCCTCTCCTCCGCGATATCGCGGACTACATTCAGAGGCATCCGGAGAGCGGACAGGCAGTCGCAGGCTATATCGACGATTCGAGCGAACCGGGCGCCGAGCTCCCCGGTTGTAAGCTCCTCGGCCCCCTCTCCACGCTGGAGGATATCGTGGCCGCCGTCGGCCCCAGCCGCATCGTAGTGGGAATGTCGGAGCGGCGAAGCCGCATGCCTGTAAACAGGCTCCTGGAGCTGCGCTTTACCGGACACATGATCGAGGAGGCGCCGACCGCCTACGAACGCATCTGCGGAAGGGTCTGCCTCAAGGAATTGCGCCCTTCGCAGTTGATTTATTCCGGCGAGATGGGACCCCGGCGCACCAACCTGATGTACCAGTCGGTGATGAATCGCGGCATCGCGATCGTCGGAATCCTGCTCTCCTTCCCCCTCATGCTGCTGACCGCCCTGGCCGTCCGCCTCTCCTCGCCCGGACCCATCCTGTATCGCCAGGTGCGCGTCGGCTTGAACGGAGAGCCCTTCACGATTTACAAATTCCGATCCATGCGCGCCGACGCCGAGGCAGGAACGGGAGCCATATGGGCTTCCAAGGACGACCCACGGGTCACGCCGGTGGGCCGCGTCATCCGCAAAATCCGCTTCGACGAACTCCCGCAGCTCTTCAACGTCCTGTTCGGCGACATGTCGCTGGTCGGCCCCCGCCCCGAGCGGCCTGAATTCGTCCGCGAGTTTTCCGAAAACATTCCCTACTACCGCCAGCGGCACTGCGTCCGGCCCGGAATCACCGGCTGGGCCCAGATCAATTACAAGTACGGCGACACCCTGGAAGACACCATCTGCAAGCTCGAGTACGACCTGTACTACATCAAGAACATGGGTCTCAGCCTCGACAGCTACATCATCTTTCACACCATCAAAGCCATGCTGCTTTCCCGCGGTTCGCAATAAAATACCCCGCAGCTCCGTTTGTGCAATTCGACAGTACGGTGATGCGCAACCCCAGTAGACTTGACAGTTTCCAGACCTTGGCGTCAGACTTTGATTTGGTTGGGCCCATGGGACAGAAAATCGGAGGAGACACCATTGAAGCTCTTGGCACTCATCGGAATAGCAATGCCGGTGTTCGCTCAGTACGGCGGGCCAGCTATTCTGAGCCGCGGCGAGGCCCCTTCCGCCATGATGGGCCCTCAACTCGCTTTCCGTCCATTCGTGGAAGTAAATGGTGTCTATAGCACCGGACTTTCCGGAGTCACAGTTGAT
Organism: Bryobacteraceae bacterium; assembly: GCA_035475295.1. GTDB lineage: Bacteria > Acidobacteriota > Terriglobia > Bryobacterales > Bryobacteraceae > Bog-105. The sequence goes on along the minus strand of DATIMM010000102.1, from coordinate 2,295 downwards.
TCATCGGGCAATATCGCCAATCGGCACGGCGCGGGACTCAATGTCACCGCCGGTCTCAGCGGTTCGCACGGTTGGCGCCACACAACCGTAGGAATGAGTTTCCGGGGCGGTTACAGTACCTACTTTGGCCACTCCGGATACAACAGCACCGATATCTCCATGAATTTAGGAGTTGTGCACCAGGTCTCGCGCCATATCTCGCTCACCTGGAACAACTCAATGGGTATCTTCAACCGCGACGCGGGACTGCTGGCGAGTATCTCGCCGGCCGTGCCTTTCGATCCGAACCAGACCTACGTGCCCACAACCGATTTTTTCAACAACCGCACCATTTTCTACTCTTCGCAATTGGGGATGGTGATTCAAAAAAGCACCCGCCTTTCTTTCAGCCTCAACGGCGGGATTTTTGAGAACCACCGCGCCTCGGACGCGCTCTATGGCGTGCTGGGAGAGAATGCCACGGCTGACATGCAGTACCGCCTCACCAAGCGAGCCACTATCGGAGCGGCGTACAGCTACTCGCATTACGGGTATAGCCGGATTGCCAGCAATACCAACGGACAGGGCGCCGCCGCAACCTTCGCTTACCAACTCAGCCACTGGTGGGAGTTCTCGGGTTTATTTGGCTTCACCAGGGTGGAGACCAAATTTATTCAGAACGTTCCCGTAGATCCCGCAATTGCAGCCATCATCGGTATCTCGCAAAGCAGCCAGATCGTATACAGCGTCCGCTACATTCCCAATGTCAGCGCTCGACTCTCGCGGACCTTTCACAAAGGCGTGCTCTTTTTCGCCGCCGGCTATGGAATGACGCCCGGCAACGGCCTCTTCCTTACATCGGAATCGCTGACTGCCAACGTCGGATATACCTATACCGGCCTGCGGCGGTGGAGTTTCGGCGCCCTTGCCAGTTATCAGGATGCCCATTCCATCGGCAATGTTTACGGATCGTATGGCGGCGAGACCGCCAGCATTCACGCATCCCGGCAGTTCTTCCGCACCATTCACATGGTTGCCGCCGTGGATGGGCACCGCTACTCCAGCGGCAACTTCTCGAAGTACAACCAGACGGTCTACACCGCATCGCTAGGCCTCGGCTGGTCGCCGGGCGACGTTCCGCTGCGAATCTGGTAGAATTTTGCGGACCCACTCGGCGGATCGCTGATAGCCGACTTGCGCCGTCAGGGATATTCAAAACTGCGCGCCGTCGACGTCAAGCCCTTTAACGAGTGGTACCAGAAATTCGATGATGTCGAGAACCTCTGTCTCGACCTCAATCTCAAACCGAACTGTGATGTCGCCGTCGACGGCGCCGCGGACATTTACAACGTCGCCGCCAATATGGGAGGCATGGGCTTTATCGAAAATAATAAAGCCCTCTGCATGTTGTCCGTCCTGATCAACACCCATATGCTGCAAGCCGCCCAACAGGCGGGCGTGCGGCGCTTCTTCTACTCATCTTCCGCCTGCGTGTATAACGGCGAAAAACAGCAGGACGTGAACAATCCCGGCCTCAAGGAATCCGACGCTTACCCTGCTCTCGCCGAGGACGGGTACGGCTGGGAAAAACTCTTCAGCGAACGCATGTGCCGCCACTTCCGCGAAGACTTCGGTTTGTACACTCGCGTGGCCCGCTTTCACAACGTCTATGGCCCCTTTGGCACCTGGGACGGCGGCCGCGAGAAGATCTGCCGCAAAGTCATCGAAGCCAAAGCCAACGGCCGGCACGAGATCGAGATCTGGGGCGATGGAACGCGAACCCGCAGCTTCATGTATATCGACGATTGCCTCAAGGGCATCCAGATGATCATGGATTCGAACATCCTCGAACCCATCAATCTCGGTTCCGAGGAAATGGTGACCGTCAATCAACTGGTGGACATCATCGAAGACATCGGCGGCGTCAAACTGAAGCGCAAGTACGATCTCACGGCGCCCAAAGGAGTCATGGGTCGAAACAGCGAAAACACGCTGATCCGGCAGTATCTGAATTGGGAGCCCAGTATCCCTTTGCGCACGGGCCTCGAGAAAACCTACGCCTGGATTCACGACCAGTACATGGCCCGCATGCGCGGCGAAGCCATCGTTGGCTGCAACTGACCGGAAGGATCTTCTTCCTCAAGCCGCCGCTCGCTCATCCGCACTGCACTGGATGGCCCGGCCGGGAACATAGGTAACAGTTTTATCCGAGAACATGGGTAACAGTTTTTGGATTCCTGTTTTGAGTTCCTCAGTGATTATAGGAGATCGTCGGGCTTGTGGGAATGCGGAATTCGGGAAGCGATTTGTGATGGT
>DATIMM010000101.1:0-5221 GCA_035475295.1 Bryobacteraceae bacterium | reverse complement strand
TTCCTGTATCGTTGCCTTCAGCGATTGCGTGCACACGGAAGTTGTTCGAGGCGCGAGTACAAGCTAGACTTCGCGAAGGCCGGGAACATCGGGCAGACGGCAATCTACGGTTAAGGCCGGACGAGGAGGCCGCTGGGGAGTTTCTTTTCAAAGAAGTGCTCGGGGGCGGCCACGAGCCTGCCGTCGAAGATGGTGGCGTAGACCTTCGTATCGGCGATCTTCACGGGGTCGATGGAGAAGATGTCGGCAGTGAGGACGACGAGATCGGCGAGTTTGCCGGGCTCAATGGAGCCTTTTATTTTTTCGTCGAAGCTGGCATAGGCGGAGCCCATCGTGTAGGCGTGGACGGCTTCGGCGACGGTGATCTTCTGCTCGGGAATCCAGCCGTTGGGGTGCGCGTTGTCGAGACCCCCAGGGCTGATCGCAGCGAGCCTGCTGGGAGAGCCGTATCGGTCGAGAGTGCGGCGGGTGACGGCGGCGTAGATGCCGAGGAGCGGACTCATGGGGGCGACGTCCCAATCGGAGCCGAAGGCAAGGGTTGCACCGGCGTCGAGAAGGGAGCGGAAGGCGTAGCTGGTTTTGGCGCGCTCGGGGCCAATGCGGTGTTCGGCCCAGCGGCCGTCGTCGATGCAATGGTAGGGCTGCATGGAGGCGATGACGTGGAGGCGGGCGAAGCGGCGAATGTCGGACGGAAGGAGATGCTGGGCGTGCTCGATGCGCAGGCGGCGGTCGCGCTGGGCGTGCTTGTGTTCGAGCCGATCGTAGAAGTTCAGGATGGTGTTGTTGGCGCGGTCGCCGATGGCGTGAATGGCGATCTGGAGACCGGCGGCGTCGGCGCCTTCGATGTTGTGCCACATCTGCTCGGGATTGGCTAGTTCCGCGCTGGGGATTCCGCTGGTGTTCGGGTTATCGAGATAGGGGCGGAAGAGCAGAGCGGTAGCGGAGCCGAGAGAGCCATCGGCAAAGCCCTTGACGCCTCCGATATGGAGATATGGATTTCCGAAGCCGGAGAGGATGCCGACTGCGGCGAGGCGTTCCCAGGAGACAAGGGGCTGGTGGCCGGAGACGCGGACGTGAAGATCGCCATCGCGGAGCATGGTTTGATAAGCGCGCAGGACGTCAGCGTTGGCGGACATGTCCTGAATACTGGTGACGCCCACGGAGTTGGCATAGCGTTGCGCGGCGTTAAGGGCGTCAAGGATCTGCTCCTGCGAGGGCGGTGGAATGACCTTTTCGACAAGAGTTTGAGCAGCGTCCTTGAGGATGCCGGTGGGATTCCCTTTCGCATCACGGACGATCTCGCCGCCGGGGATGTCTTTCGTTTGTTTGTTGATGCCGGCCAGATGGAGAGCGATGGCATTGGCCAGAGACATGTGCCCGTCCAAACGATTGATAAAGACGGGATTGTTTGGGGTGACGCTATCGATGAGTTGATGGGTGGGCAGGCGTGGCGGGGACCAGTTTTCGTGATCCCAGTTGCCTCCCGTGATCCATTGGCCGGAGGGAGCGTACAGGGCAAACTGCCCGAGCGTCTGGACAAATTCCTCCGGGCTGCGAGCGAACCGGAGCTGCGGGCCGGAGAGGCTGTGGCCTCCCGAGTAGAAGTGCACGTGAGCATCATTGAAGCCCGGCAGGACCCGGCGGCCGTCAAGGTCAGCGACCGCGGTGTGTGGTCCGCGTAGCTTCAGAATCTCGGCGGTAGTTCCGACGGCGATGATGAGATTGCCTGCGATAGCGACGGCTTCGGCTTCCGGCTGCCTGGGGTTTTCGGTCCAGATTTTGGCGTTGGTAAGGAGAAGCGTGGGCGCGATTTGTGCGCTGAGGCGGTGGTTGGCGCAGAGCAGGAGAAGCGTTAGAGCTAGAGAGACGCGCATTGGTGAAATCAAGAAACGTGATTTGGGAGTGAGTCTCAGTTTGTTATAACGCCATTTATTTACGAGGCTGGATTACTTCCGGATTGTGCGTGATCCGACCGGATTCATGTGTAATAGTCTGAACCTGACCTAACGGGTAGCGCCGTCGGGCCACCAGTATTGGACGGCGGGCAACACTCTGGCCAGAGGCGTACATTCCGGGTTGCCGACCATGCTGAAAGTGATTCGGATAAATCAGGACGAGTGCTGGGCAGTTCTCGGACTGCCCAACCTATGTGCGGCATAGCAGATCATCGTGCGAGCCGGACACGGACGGGTTGTGTCCGAATGCTCTCGAGGGACGGGCAAACTGGACTTAATGTCCAGTTTGCCGATCAACTGACCGCGATCCCAGCGCCCGGTTTCGATATGCAACCAGGGACAGCAGTCCTAGCGGCAGTAAGGCTAGAGAGCCTGGTTCCGGAGTCGTGTTAAGCGTTCCAGAGCCGGATACGGAAAACGGGCCGGCGACAAGGTTGGCAGTGCCGCTGCCGGTGAGCGTACCGTTGTACCAGAAAAACGAGCCTGTACCGCCTGTGACGTCCAAAGTCTGTGTGAAAGCCGCCGCAGTAGGAGGGGAAGAGAGATCGAGCTGTTCATGGAGAGCGCCGACGAGTGTATCTCCATTTGCGAACGTCATCGTGAATGTTCCGACGTTAGCGCCGGTCGCGAGGTCGGGAAAGCTCATGTCCCTCCACGTCATGCTCCCGAGTGGAACGAGCGAGCCAGTACCATTACCAAACAATGGCGGATTCGTGGGATCTCCCGATCCGGTTGCACTGATTGCGTAGGTCACGCTGATTGTGGCCGCTTGAGCGCTGAGCGCCAAGCAGAACCAGAGTGTGCCGAAGGCAAAGATCGGGGGTCGTAAGCAGGTCCTTATATTCATGTTTTGCTCCCATGTCACTCTTGCATCCGTCTGTGACAGCGGAATTCTAGCAAAAATAATAGGGTGCGGAACACGGCGTAGTACCAGGCCGTCCAGTTTCGTCGTTTGTAGCTGGATCGCTAATGTGGGTGTGGGCCGATTCCGAGCGACTGGCTAACCGGATATGGCTTCCTATTTGCCGGTGATCCGGACCAGTTTGGTGCTGTCTGTATAGAATCCGTAACAGGAGGATCGTATTGTCCATTGCACAATCACTGCTCGCCGAATTTGAAATACAAGCGGCTGTCACACGGAGGTTTCTTGAGCGGCTGCCGGACGATCATTTGAATTGGAAGCCTCATCAAAAATCAATGTCTGCCGGGCAGCTCGCGTATCATCTCGCCTCCGTGCCCGGCGGCGTTGTCCGGTTTGTGCAGAGTAATCCAGCACAAGGTCCGGGTCTTGGCCTTCCACAACCGGCCAGCCGCCAAGAAGTATTGGATGCCTTCGAAGAGAGCATTACGGCAGTGCGAAGTGTGCTGCCAACCTTCGACGACGCCGCAATGAGCGAGACATGGCGTCTGGTTGTCAATGGACAGGAAATCCTGGCCCAACCTCGCGGGGAGTTCTTGCGTGACATCATGCTCAGCCATTGGTACCAGCATCGGGGTCAATTCAGCGTGTACCTGCGGCTGCTCAATGTTCCCGTGCCGGCAAGTTGGGGGCCGAGCGCGGACGAACCGCCGACCTTTATGCAAAAGGCCTAAGTTGGGTGGGCGAATTGCTGAATACTGAATGCTTGCTCGTGGAATCGGCTGGGCCTAAGAGCCGCTGCCCTTCGCGGCGCCTCGCCGGGGCCGCCGAATCGCCCTGAGCTTTCCGCTCTTTCCTCCTCCGCAGAAGAACTGATCGGCGCCATCGGACTCGAGTCCTGAAATGCCGGTTCCGTGTGGCATTTCGAGTTTCTCAAGAACGTCTCCGGTTTGAGGATCGACTCGCCTTAAATCGCTCTCGTCACCTTCCCAGGTGCCGTGCCAGAGTTCTTCGTCGACCCAGGTCACGCCGGTGACAAAGCGGTTGGACTCGATCGTGCGAAGAATCGCCCCTGTGTCGGGATCGATTTGATGGATTTTGCGGCCTCGAGCGTGCCCCACCCAGTGGGTAAGCGCCGCGGGTGGATTACTCATTGTAGAATCACCCAGTGACCACGAAACTGCTTTCTGCAAGCCTCGCGACGATAGCGCTGGTCGCGGGAGCGGCCGCCCAAAATATAGAGCGGCTCGATCCGGCGGCGAACAAGATCATCCCGGAGAATGCCCGCCTGGAACGGGTGGCGACGGGATTTAATAAGTGGACGGAAGGACCGGTGTGGACCCGCTCCGGCGACCTGCTTTTTGCGGTGATTCCGGCGAACAGTATTGATAAGTGGACACCGGGGGGACGAGCGTCGGTTTTTATTCATCCGAGCGGATATACAGGAAAGGAGCCTTACAACGGACCGGAACCCGGTTCGAACGGCATGACGCTCGATGCCCAGGGGCGCCTGACTGTGGCGGGTCACGCACGCCGCAACGTGTGGCGTCTGGAATCGATGAGCCCGTCGGCGCAGATCACGGTATTGGCGGACTCGTACCAGGGAAAGCGGTTGAACAGCCCGAACGATCTGGTTTATAAGTCCGACGGATCGCTGTACGTCACCGATCCTCCGTACGGCTTGCGCACACAGGAAGATAAAGATCCCCAGAAGGAACTGCGAATCAATGGGGTTTACCGGATCCCGAATGCCGAGCGGCAAAAGCCAGGGTCGGAGCCCGACAGGAACAAGCTTCAGCTGATTATTTCGGACTTGCCGCGTCCGAACGGAATCGCGTTTTCACCGGACGAGAAGTTCCTGTACGTTTCGGATTCCGGCAAACGGGTGTGGATGCGATACGACGTGATGCCGGATGGTTCGGTGAAGGGTGGCTCCGTGTTTCTGGACGCTGCGGGCGATAAGGCGCCAGGAGGTCCCGATGGAATCAAGGTCGACAAAGCGGGCAATTTGTACGGTGCGGCGCCTGGCGGAGTCTGGATCATTTCTCCAGCGGGCAAGCACATAGCGACCATACACGTTCCGGAGGTCGTCAGTAACCTGACCTGGGGCGAAAAGGATGGCAAGACTCTGTACATCACTGCCAGCACCAGCATCTACAGCATTCGTCTGAATATCCCGGGCGTTATGCCTGGGCGTCAATAACTTGCGCTGGAGCGATCCCTTGTTTGGAACTGCTTGGGAAAAGTGAGCCGCCGAAGCCATTAATTTCAGCCACACTGCTCCCACAGCCAATGGGCCGAGTTGCCCAGGCTAGCAAAACAGGCATCGCTCAATAAGGCCGTTCGCCGATGGTGTTGCCATGTGGATCGTAGTCACAGACCCATACTTCCCGTTTCGCATTTCGGG
>DATIMM010000100.1:0-2948 GCA_035475295.1 Bryobacteraceae bacterium | reverse complement strand
GTATAAGCGCAGCCGGGTCCGTGCGGCTAGCGTCCGTAGCCGCGCTTTGACTTTGCTCCAAGCGAATTCAATCGGATTGTAATCGGGCGAGTACGGAGGTAAATAACGAAGCACGGCACCGGCACCGGCCACCGCCTCGGCGACTCCAGGCACATGATGCGCTCGCAGGTTATCCAGCACCACAATGTCGCCGGGCCGCAGTTGCGGGCACAATACCTGCCGCAGGAAGCTCAGAAAGACCGGGCCATCGGTCGCGCCATCGACCGTCATGACCCATAGGGCTGGTCGCAGCTGCACTGCCGATGGAACCGTATCGGTCATGCTGGCCCGCATTCCATCCCGGTCCAAGGCGGCCAGTACGGTCAGTGATTCGCCATAGTTCTACGGGACCGAGCCGATTACGCGTTGGCCGCGCGGGGCGCGTCCGTAAAGCCTCGTCATCGCGATGTTGAGACCGCTTTCATCGACAAAGACAAGCTTTTGCGGATCCCAACGGCGGCAGATCCGACGCCAAACTGCCCGCAAGGCTTGGACTCGCGGCGTGTCTTGCTCGCTGGCATGCAGCGACTTTTTTCACGCGGTAAGCCAAGTTGCTGTAGCCAGCGGCAAACTGTGGGAGCGCTCACGCGGAGCCGCCGTCCGAGTTCGGCCAGCGTGGCCTCCGGATACGCTTCGACCAAGGCGGTTAAGCGCTGTGGATTCACTCGCGATACAGGGCCGTGCCGATACGGAACTGCCGTGGTCTTACCGCTTTCGCGCCAACGCCGGGTCACCTTCTGCAGCCAACTCCGGCTGACTCCCCACCAGTCGGCCAACTCCTGTTGGTTACCGTCCCAGTTCTGCCAAGCATGAATCAGCTTGCCTCGTAGATCGTCCGAGTACTGCCGCACACTACTTCTCCTGCCAGCAGCTTATATCAATTTGAAATTCGCTTTAGAATCAAAACCCGACAAAAAGACAATGGTGGTTACCGACAAGACGCCCCTGCCTCTGGAAGAGCGGAAGTCCGAATAGCCCAACATGAGGCAGGACTTCTTAACCGCGAATGACGTCTGGAGATCTGTCCCAATGGTAGTGTTCTCAAGTTGGGTGGATGCGCGAAGCAATGAGGAACTGATCCATGCATGGTTCCCATGACACTAACGACTTGCGAGACCATAGAGGTGGGAGGGGGGCGCATGCTTCCTAAGAAGACCTACGGCACTGGCGAGAAAGTCATTCTGAGCGTGGAGGACGATCACGCGGCTTTTCTGCTCTTGGAGATCGCCTTCAAGGAAGTGGGTGGCGATTTCCAGCTATACAGGGTAGAGGATGGCAGAGAGGCTTTGGACTTTCTCCGGCGTCATGGACGTTATCTGGACGCGCCCAAGCCCAATCTCGTCCTACTCAATCTAAACATGCCACGCATGAACGGCTTTGAAGTGCTCGAAGCCATGAATGATGATCCAGCTATGAACGATGTTCCCGCCGTCGTGTTTTCATCCTCCAGAATGGATGAGGACAGGGCTAAATGCCTCGCTTTGGGCGCACGCTCGTTCATGACGAAGCCAAGGGAACTCGACGAATTCCTGCGCGTGCTGCACGATGTGTGCTCGTTGGTTTAAAGACGACGTATCTACCACTATCAGCGGCCGTATTGCGAGAGGAAGGGCATAAAATAACAGCATGAAGCCGCACACGGAAATGAACGAAAGGCCGGAAGCATTCACGCGATTTGAAAACGCAATGAAGCAGGTACTTTCAGTTCGAAGGCTGAAATCCAAAGGCGGATCGAGGAACAGCGCAAAGAAGCGGCGCTGAATCCGAACAAGCGCGGTCCAAAGCCGAAGGGCAAGAAGGAAACGACATCCGGATGAGCAGCGACAGCGTGAAGGATCGCCTTACCTGTAAAACTCTGAACTTAACCTTGCGGACAGGCCAGGAAGGCTGAAGGTGTCGGACAGCGGGAAACTCCCTTCGCCTTCCTTGAATTTGCTACTGCATGGGCCGAAACCCGTCAAGGCTGGTACAAGCGCGCCGATTGGCGCGGCCTTGACGGCTCCTGATCCAATGTCGAAGACCCCTAACAAGAAGGCGAAGGGAGCGGCACGATCGGAGTCTTGCGGTGAGACTTGTCTGACACCAGAATTCGTCGGTCAAGTCGCGACTATCTCAATTCATTTGCGGCGTGGACAGTGCGCAGAACGGCACTCGCGCTCTGGCGGTCTGACCTAGGCCCCCGCTTGCGGCAAGGCCTTGTTGGCACGGCGGTTTGCGTGCCGTGTGGCCCTAATGCGCTCAGGTGTTCTCAAATTGACCTTCGAAGTGTCGGCCCAATTCTGGTCGCTCGATGCATGCCGGTTATGTCGTTTCAATAACCTCTTGGCCGTTAGTCTTTTGTTCATTTGTCTCCTCCAGGAGCGAATACCTATGTTTCAACTTCTTCTGATAACTCGCAGATCATAGCTTCTGTGGTGAGCATCAGCGCCGCGATGGAAGCTGCGTTTTGAAGCGCCGTACGGGTCACCTTCGTCGGATCGATAACGCCCGATTTCACCAGATCTTCATATTGATTGGCCGCGGCGTTGTACCCGAAGTTGCCATCCGTATGAAGTCTGATCTTTTCGACGACAACCGCGCCCTCAATGCCGCCGTTCGCCGCAATCTGCCGCACTGGTTCCTCGCACGCCCGGCGAACAATCCTCACGCCGAACTGCTCGTCGCCTTCCAGGTCCAGCCCGTCGAGCCCTAGTGAGGCACGCAGCAGGGCGACGCCCCCGCCTGGTACAATACCTTCTTCCACTGCCGCTCTCGTAGCGTGCAGCGCGTCTTCTACCCGAGCTTTCTTCTCTTTCATCTCGGTCTCAGTCGCTGCGCCAACCTTGATGATGGCGACACCGCCGGCTAGTTTTGCCAGCCGTTCCTGCAGCTTCTCCCGATCGTAATCGGAGGTAGTCTCCTCTGCCTGC
>DATIMM010000099.1:0-25200 GCA_035475295.1 Bryobacteraceae bacterium | reverse complement strand
TCCTGGAGAACCGCGGAACACCGACGTCGGGTAGTGTCCTCCAAGGGATTCAGCGGAATACGCCTCCGGCGCAAAAGGCTGGCGCTCCGAAACGGACGGCACCCGCACCGGCCACCAACGGACCTCATAAGTAGCTTTTTTACTCAGCGGAGATGGCGGAATTGGCAGACGCACTAGCTTGAGGTGCTAGCGGGTAACACCGTGGGGGTTCAAGTCCCCCTCTCCGCACCATAAACTTTACGAGTATCAGCGATCTTATGAGCCCACGGATCAGGTGATCCTCCGGACACGCGTGTTGCGGCCAGCCGTTACGTAGTATCCAGCACTCTGTCTAGCGTTGTGTAACGTGCCATTCGGCCGGTCGGCCCGGCTTTAGTTACACCATAACTTGTTGCAAGTGCAACGAGGGACGCTAGCCGGATACTTGCGGACTACGCCCATCGCTTACATAGCTGGACAATGCTGCCGGCCCCCACACTTGCGGGCTGTTTCTCATCTCTGTAAGCGTAGAATGACGATTGGCGTGACCAGCTTCTCTGTTCTCTGTTATCGCTTGTATTTCGCGCCCAAGGGTGCAATCGGGCGATTGGTGCGCCGATGGCCCTGGGCCCAGCGGCCGGTGAACTTGTTTAAAAGGGTCGTCCGCCGGTATCTGCTGCCGGAGAGACGAGTTTGGCTGCGGGTACAGAAGGGTCTGACGCAAGGGATGTGGATGCGGCTCGGGCTTCCCGAGGGAGCCCGCTATTGGCGCGGCGAGCATGATCTCGCGGCAGAGCGCGCCCTTCAGACCGGAGTGTATCCGGGCGCGGTTGTATACGACATCGGCGCTCACCTGGGATATTTTTCCCTGGGACTCGCGCGCCTGGTGGGCGCGGGAGGGCGAGTCGTCGCGTTCGACGGCGATCCGGATAATGTTAAGTGCTTGCGCGAGAACGCTGTCAGGAACGGTCTGGGAGACCATCTTCAGGTCGTCCACGCTGCAGTCTGGTCCAACACGCCAAGCGGTGGCATCTCGTTCCGGCGCGGAATCGAACCAAGAGCGCAGGGGGGCGTGGAAGCTGATGCGTGTCGCCCAGTGCTCGCGGACGGTGAATTGATCAAAGTACCGGTTATCACGCTGGATGACTTCGTGACTCGTGGCGGCCCGCTTCCAGACCTGATCAAGATCGATGTGGAAGGGGGCGAGGGTGAAGTCCTGCGGGGAGCTGCTCGCTTGTTTGCAAACCAGCGCCCGCTGGTCGTTGCCGAAGTGCATCACATCCACGCAGCTGAGCAGATCGGCCAATGGATTGAGGAATGCCGATATTGTGCGCAGTGGAACGTGAGCAGCAACGAAATGTACCCGCGACAAGTCTTTGCGTGGCCGGCGGAGTATGACGGGCGGGCTTGGATGCAGAGATTCGAGAAGTGAGCGCGTGGTAGCGGCTCGCCAAACAGCTTTGACGCGGTTCGTAGTAGCCGGTGGCCGTTGGCGACTCGTTTCATTCGTATCGGGGGCCGCTGGCCAGGATGATCCGGCAGGCGGGCTTCGCCGTTCGCTGGGTCGGGTCGCAGTCGACTCCGAAGACGAACCAGCACTGCGGCACGAGGGCTATCCGGGAAAACCAAATTATTTTTCTGGCGCAGGAAATCCCCAGCGGCAAATTACCGAAGTACGCGTATCTTCCTGAACTGAATGCAGAGTTGGCCCTGCTGGCTCCAGAATTGAGTTCGGAGGATCGCCAACTATCCTGATCGATGGGCCAACGGCTTTGATGTACAAACAGATACCATTGCTGACCGGGTTCATCCAAAAGGGAAAAGGCGCGGTGAAGATGGCACGCAAATGGTTCGATGCCCTGGCACCGGTTTTGGGCAGGCAGGACAACGCAGAATAGGATCGGCACTAAACCGTGAAATTGGGTGAGCAATGACGAAGTGATTCGACTTCGGCTATTCGAGGAAGGCTCCCGAGTCGCTATTGACCCCAGCAGCAGAAGGGTTAAGACTCGGTTCGATCAGGGGCGTGACCGACAGATTGGGTTGCCGGTTGGAGGCGCCGCTGTGTTTCCATTCTGGCGAGTGATCGAGGCGATCCGATAAGATGAGCCGCATGCAAGTCCTGCGAAAATCCTGTTTGCTGCTTACCGTCTCTTTCGCCACAATGCTCTATGGGCAAGCGCCATCCCTGAGTGGTGATTCCGGTGCCGTTCGGGGCGTGATAGATCAATACATGCGGGCACGGAACAACAAGGATACCGACGCAATTCGACGGTTGTTCACGCCAGATGCCGACCAACTTGTCTCGACCGGTGAATGGCGAAAAGGCTTGAGCAGCCTGATCCGCGGCACTAGCGCCAGTTCGCAAAAAGAACTGGGACGAAGTTCGATCAGCGTCGAAAGCATTCGATTTATCGACCCCGACGTCGCGATAGTGGATGGTCGCTATCAGACCACCGCTTTGAACGGCACCGTCCGGAAAATGTGGACCACAGTCATCGTCAAACACACTGAAGGCGCATGGCGAATCACGGCAATTCGAAACATGTTACCGGCGTTGCCCGGCGCGGCGCGCTGAGCGGACTGATCGGAAGCAAACCGGAGCAAGACCTCTCCGAATAGTGCTGCGCTACAGTTGAACCGCTCCCTGCTGATGGTTCACCTTGAGCCTTCACGTGAGAAGCCCGGGCGAAGTTGTTCGCTCTCTAGACAGCCATCAGAGGCGCCAAAGCTTACCGGCCAGCGCCTGATACTTTCCGTAGCCGGGGAAATTGGGAGACAACATCATACCGTCCGGCCGGAGCGCTAGACGGCCATTCTTGACGAAGGCGTCTCCGCGCTCGGAAAGGTGCTCGATCATACGATTTCGCCAGAGCTGCAGGACTTCTTGATTGCGAGATTCGGAGCCTAAATCGGTCAATTCGCACGGGTCGGGCTTTAGATCAAAGAGCTGCTCTTCCCCATTCTGCGCATGAAATATGTACTTCCACTTTCCGTCCGTGAGCGCATTCCAATGATTACTTTTGCTGTAGCAGACGTTATGCTCCAGATCAATCCACGAGCGCCACTCGCGCCCACTATTTTGGAGGAGTGAGAGTAAACTCCGCCCGTCGACGGGACGGTTCGGGGAGCTTCCGGCAGCCTCGAGAAACGTGGGCAGCACATCCCGCAGTTCCACTGGCTGCGAGAGCGCTTGCCCACGCCTGGCCGACAGCAGACCAGTAGGCCAGCGCATAATCATAGGAATCCGAGTCGAGGCTTCATACGCATACGACTTGCGCCACAGATTCTGGTCGCCCAGCATATCGCCGTGATCAGACAGAAAGACAATCAGCGTCTCGTCCAGCATTCCGCGCCCTTCCAGCGTCGACAAGATCCGGCCGATCTGTTCATCCACGAAGCTGACGGACCCGTAATACGCCTGACGCGATTGCCTGACTTCGTCCCAAGGAAGCGCGCCGTGCCACAGGTCGTCGCTTGCGCTACTGCGCGCCGCGTAGCGGTCCGCCCATTTCCCGACGGACGGCTTCGGAATATCCGCCGACTGGTAGTGATTCATCCACCGCACCGGCGGATCGTAAGGACTGTGTGGACGGAGGAAAGAAACCTTCAGGAAGAATGGCTCCGGCCTGTCATAGGTGCTCAGAAAGTTAACCGCTGTATCGCCCGTCCATTGCGTTGCGTGAAAGCGTTCGGGTAAGGCGAAGGGCTTGCCTCTGTGATCGTTCCAGCCGAGGCCCGTCTTGTGAGGATTCCCGGAAGGCACCTGGGACCAGAACCAGGCTTCATAATCGGGCCGTTCTTCATCTGAAGCTTGAACGGCAACATTGTTCTCGTGATCATCAAACCAGTACGAGCAGTGCTCATCGACTATCATTTGGTGATAGCCATGCGGGTTGCGCATCGGAAAGAAATGGTTCTTTCCGATTACAGTCGTGTAGTAGCCTGCCTGTGCCAAAGCTCGCGGTAATTCCAGCGGATATTCCGCTGCCATCAAGGTCATTCCGAGCATGCCATGATGCCAGGGAGACAACCCGGTGAGCAATGCGGAACGTGCAGGCGTACAGGTTGGCGTGGAACTGTAAGCGCAGTCGAAACGCGCGCCTTGCTTTGCCAGAGAATCCAGATTGGGTGTCTTTACGATCCGGTTCCCGTACGCTCCGAGACAATCGGCACGCATCTGATCTGCCATCAGAAAAAGAATGTTGGGACGCGATCGCTTTGCTTTGGGCGCAGGACTAACCGGCACTGCTCCCGAGATCGAAGAAGCTACAGCAAGCTGAACAAAATTTCGCCGGTTCATGGTTCTCCGCCTCCGCTAGCTAAAACAATACCTTTAATCCGAACTGCACGATTCGCATATCGTGGGACAAGAAAGTAATCGTGCCGCCTTGCGCCAGATCGACCCGGTTGTTGGGGGCACCGAATTGCGGATGATTGAAGGCGTTGAAGAGTTCTCCGCGGAACTGAACATTTCCGGCCTCACCGAATTGGGGAACCGGGAAGTTCTTGAAGACGCTGATATCGAAGTTTACCGCGCCTGGGCCTTCCAAAATATTGCGCCCAGCATTCCCGAACTGGTAGAACGGGGCAGCCACAAAGGCGCTCTTGTCAAACCATTTATTGATCGAGCGCTGATCAGCAGGCAAATTTCCATTCCCGATCCGGCTGGGACGAGGATCACCCGTATTGGCCGAACTGAACCCAAGCTCCGGCGTAAACGGTAAGCCCGAACGGATGGTGCTGATTCCATTTACCTGCCAGTTGCCCCCGATGGCATTCAGTAGGGGATTTTTGATATCAAACCGACGGCCGTGTCCGAACGGCAGATCGTATAAAACACTGGTCACGAAATTGTTCCGGATGTCGTTGCTTGTAAGGGCGCGCTCCAATTTGACATTCCGCGCATCGCGCAATAAGAGATCTCCGACTAAAGAACCATCGCCAGTATCGATAGATTTGCTGTACGTATAAGAGCTCAGCAACGAGAAGCCGTTGGCATATCGGCGCTGCACTCGAACCTCGAGAGCATTGTAGTTCGACGTGCCCATCGGGATGGATAGTTGAATGTTGCCCAACGTGGGAATGGGGCGGCGGCTTGCGACGGAACCTGCGCCGGGAAATGGGCTGTTGAAATTGTAAAAGAGCGGGAGTTCGAAGCCAGACGTTCCGACGTAGTTTGCCTCTAGCGCGAATTGGCCCAACTGCTGCTGTAATCCGAAGCTCCAATGATAGACATACGCTTGTTTGAAATTCGGCGCCCACGCGGAAAGGGAGGCATTCGCGAGATTAATGTTTGTCCCGAGTGCGCTCGCGGGAAAGCCACCGCTTAGCGTGAGCACAGGCGTGATCTGGTTAGTGGGGTACGTGACGTCCCGATAGAACGGAGGATTGGCGGGAAGTCTGCCACTTGCCCCAATCGCCGGATCATCGGCAAAGAATTGCCCGAACCCTCCCCGGATGACCGTGTGTTGTGTTGCCGAATAAGCAAATCCCACACGCGGCGCGATGTTGTTCCTATCCGTCGTCAGCAGAGCGCGCTTATTGACGCCAGGCGGTATGCTGGCGACCAAAGATGGCGGAATACCGGCCGGTAGCTGGTCATTGGGATAAATAAACTTTTGACTCCCTAGCAGGAAATTCGCTTGCTGGTTCTGACGCTCTATAGGTTGTGTCCAAAGTTCATAACGAATGCCAAGGTTCAGGGTTAACTTATCCGTTACCTTCCAGTTGTCCTGAATGTATGCGCCTGAATACTTATACCTGAGGTCGCCGGAGATGACGTTGCTCAATTCGGAATTGCTCGGAATCCCGACCAGGAAATCCGCCAATCCGGACCCCGTTCCCGTCGGGCTCTGCGGGTTTTGCGTGAAGGTTCCGTTGAAAGTGAAATCGGACCGCGCTGCCGAGGAAATGTCGAACCAACTGCGCACCCACCGATAGGTTCCCCCCACGGACAAGGAGTGTTTGCCAGCGGTCCAGGATACGTGATCTTCAATAATCCCGGTTTCCGAGATCTTATCGTTGGGCAGGAATGTGGCTTCGCCAAGGCCAGCAAAGCCGGAAATCGTGAATTGCGGCAGGCCCGTTACACCTGGCACTTCCGGTATCCCCGGTATTCCGAATTCAGAGGCCACAAAGTCTTTGGTGAACGGCGTGAGGTCATCATGAATGCGGTTGTATCCCAAACGAAATTCATTCACTATCGTCGGGGAAAAAATGTGAGTTTCTCCAATTGCGGCTCCGTTCGCCGTGCTAGTGTGATTCGCTGTTTGAAAGAAAGTGCTTCCTACCAGTGGCGGCGCGAAGGGTCCGGGATTGATTATGGTGCTGGGAGAGTAGCTGAAACGGCCGAATATCTGATCGTGGTCGGAGAGGTGATAATCCGTTCTTGTGTCGACGCGATCAATGCGAGTCGTTCCGGTTGGACTCACCACGAAATTGTTGACGGTCCCAGGGAGATTGGGGAGCGGTTCCAAAGCGAGAAGCTTGGCCGCTGTCGGATTGATTTGACTGGCGGGGATAATATTGCCCGGGAACTGTGTTCGAACATAGCCAGCTCCGCTGGGGTTTGGCGCGGTGGAATTCGGATCATAGATTTTGGCCAACCCAGTAAAGTCTCCTGACTTCATGGCTTGTGTCGGGACAGTTAGAACCTGTGTAGTGCCCACATCCGTTCGTGTTCTCTCCCAACTCCCAAAGAGGAAAAGTTTATTCCGGATGAGCGGGCCGCCAAGAGTTCCACCGAACTGATTCTGCCGTAGCGGTGGTTTCTTGGAGGACGGAGAGAGGAAAAAATTACGGGCGTCGAACACATCATTTCTGACAAACTCAAAGGCGTCGCCGTGTACCTGGTTGGTTCCCGATTTGATTGTGGCGTTTACCACCGCGCCGGCGGAGTAGCCGTATTCGGCCGAAAAATTGTTCGTTTCTACCGTAAATTCCTGCAGTGCATCAACGGAAGGTTGAATCACCAGAGGCGAACTATTCTGCTGATCGACGATTTTTTCGTTGTTGTCAACCCCATCCAACAAGAAGTTGTTCAACTGCGAGCGCACGCCATTAGCAACGAATCCTCCTCCCGCAGCCGTTCGGTCACCGGGCTTCGGATTAAATACGCCGGGGGCGAGTTTCGCCAGTTGGAGAAAATTGCGCCCATTGAGGGGCAGTTCTTCAATCGGCTTGGTCTCGATGACTTGACCAATGGATGCAGTGGATGCCTCAAGGGGCGGAGTCGCGGAACTCACCTCTATAGTCTGCTTGCTGGTGCCGACCCGGAGCGTAGAATCGAAACGGGCAATTTGGCCCACCGTGAGTTCAAACCCGGTGCGCGTGACCGCATCGAAGCCCTCTTTGTGCACGGTCATCGTATACCGCCCAGGGCTGACAACCGGGAAGACATAATTCCCGGACTCATTGGAGACTGTACGCAGCGTCTGACCTGTATTGATGTTGGTGATGTCGATTGCCGCGCCCGGGACCGCCGCTCCCGAGGCGTCCGTTATCAGACCTGTAACCTGCGCGGTCGGTTGCTGCCCCGTCAGCAGGAGAACAAGACCAAAGAACAGCAAAACACCCAGGATTAATCTTTTCATAAGAAGTAGCTCCTTCCCTCGTGTTGTTTCGCCCGGGACCGGACATGGATTCGGAGAAGTCGGCAGGTCATCGGCCCTACCCACAACCGTTCTGTTTTCATTGGCAACGTGCGTAGCTTGCAACGCGCAGTTGCTTTTACCCGCTTGAATGTCCTGGAACTCTCTAACAGTTCTGAACTCTTCCGTAACAGATTGCGCTCCCGACGAACGTTAACGCGTCCGTAGCAGCATAGGGTCGCGCCATCTCCAACGTGCCCCAGCCTCCCACGCGTGCCAAATACCATATCATGCGCGATCAATCGCTTATTCGGCCAGCGGGAAATCACCGGCCGCAAGGAGCGTCCGGAACGCTTTGGGCTCAACCTTGTGGCCAGAGCCCAAGCCAGCTGAGGGCATCCAGAAACAACCCCATGGAGAATTCAGATTAACCAGCCAGCGCGGCGCAACCTAGGATTACGATCACCGACTACGGACAGTTCTCAGGCAAACACAACGTCTGAGGCGTCGATCGAATATCCTTCGTCGGCAGCAATCTCAACCGCAGCCCGCCGCAGCGTGGCCTCTTCAGCATCTTTCCCTTTATCGCAATGGCGGCGGATGACCTCCTCGCCGACTTGGATTCGAATCAACCATTGCTTACTTTGCTCATCACGGGAAACTTCGACGCGGTCTGCCTTCATAGTTCTAGGATGGCAAATACTGACCTGCGTGCGCCGTGCCTCTATGTGTGGCCTTCGGGAATGCAGCAAACAGTGGAGTAGCTGTCAACCAGTATTCGAAGGGATCAGGAGAACTACGCAAAGGTCACGCCGCACGTGCTGCCTGTTTTTAAAATGTAGTGGCGCCCCTCATCGTATTCCTCTGCGGTTGTCAAGTGCTCCAGCATCAACGGGGTCTCCGTCATCAGGCCAGCTATACCGATCAGATAGCGCGTGTAGTCGATGCCCCCGCGTCCTGGGATCACCTCAGTGAAGTGAGTCGCACGGGGCCCCACGTCCTTTGCATGGCACGACAGAATCCATCGACCGAGCTTTTGAAACACCTCATCGATGATTCTGCCATTGTCGTAAAACCGCTCCGGGCTGTCGATGATGTTGCACACGTCCACGTGCACCCCAAACGCCTTACGATCCACGGTTTTGATGAGCTGCAGGTATGCATCAGGCGTATTCGGCAGACTCCACCCCATCATCTCAATGCTGAAATGTGTCCGGCTCGGCTTAACAGCATCGATCAGCTTGCGGCAGTTCTCAACCGTAGCATCGAAATAGTCGCGGGTAAGATTCCGTGGATCAGGCCCATCCCACAGCGTCGGATTGTAAGAACCTCCGATATCAACGCAGCACCGGGCCCCAATCTCGTCTGCCAACGAGAGCCGCTCTTGCACATACTGCAGGTTTGCTCGCCGTTTGTCGGAGTCCCGATCGAGCATGTTCTTCCAAGCGCCGACTTCCGCAATCACCACGTCCTCGGCTGCAAACGCGTGCTTTGCCTCAGCGATAGCACGCGTATCGCCTGCCTTCAGCCCTGAAGGACAGTACGCCGCGCTATACCGCAGCCGCCTGTGCTCTCGCGCCAGTTCCCGTATGTCTGCCGAATGGAGAAAGACCGGTCCGCCCAACCGGATCCGCGTTCGAGCCCACATGGGTCGAGTGAAAGCAAGACCTGTAGCAACCAACCATTCCCGTCGATTCACATTCATGGGAGCGATTCCTCTCACCATAGATATAGCTGAAGGGACGGAAACCGATCGCGTAAGGAGCGGGAGCCCGATTCCGACCGGGTACGCTTTCCGGATAGCCTGTCATGCAGTGACAATGCCAGCGCCTCAGCTTGCTCCAGAAACGCAGTAAATTCGGGAGGAACGAGCCCGCGGGCGCGACGGGTTGGACGCCTCGATATAATGAACATCTTTCCAAGATCTCCAAGGAGGCGATGTGTTGCCTAGTTATATATCCAAAGCGGTGCCGAACCCTCGGTCGAATCGCGCGCCATGGTACAAGAACACGGCCCCGACCTACGCCGGCGTTTTTCTGTGGATCGTTTTTTACCGCGATATCGCCGTGGCGCTGGATCGTGCTGGTCCCGCTGTCTGCCTGGCGGCCCTACTGGTCGCCGGCCTTATCAGTTATGGCCTGTTCTATTACATTCCCGCGCTACTGGGGATGCGAACAGGCTTCCCGCTGTATGTAGTCGGCAGCTCGACGTTCGGAACGCGAGGCGGGTATGTGATGCCCGGTTTGCTGATGGGGGTACTTCAAGTAGGCTGGATGTCGGTGAACGCTTTCGTGGCAACCACGTTTATTCTGACCGCGTTCGGTTCGAAAGCAGGGCCTGGAAGCCTGCCGTTCGGGCTGATAGCTGCGGCTTGGGCTTTGGGCCTGGGGTACGTGGGCGCGAAAGGCATCCAGTATGTCGCTCGCTTTGCGCTGTATCTCAACATGGTTCCTTTGGTGATGATTCTGGTGGTATTTGCGAAGAACGCCGCCGGCATCGGTCAGTACACACCGGCACACCCGAACTCGTACATAGGATTCACGATGCTTATCCAGATGGTAGTCGGCTTTTTTGCGACGGCCGGTGCAGCTGGAGTCGATTTCGGAATGAACAGCCGAAATGAAGAGGATGTTCGTTGGGGCGGCTTGGTCGGCATTTTACTTGCCGTGCTGGTCGCAGGAGGGCTTCCCTTGCTCTCGGTAGCCGGCGCACATGTCCTCTATGGTGTCCAGGATTACCACTTCGATTCGGCTATCGCGCAAACAGGGAGCTTTGCGGGCATTGCGTTCTTCCTCTTCGCAGTAGCTTCAATCACGCCCATGTGCTTTTCTTCCTTCATCGCCGGGAACAGTTTGGCCACGATGATTCCTGGAGTGCCCCGCTCCACATCCACGATGGTCGGCGCAATTATCGCGGCGCTGCTGGCTATAACCGGCGTAGCGGGAAATTTGGTAAGTCTTTTCACGATCATCGGCGCGTCTTTTGGACCGATTTGCGGCGCCATGGTGGCCGATTATTGGCTGTCGGGGAAACGGTGGTCCGGTCCGAGAGAGGGCATCAACTTTGCCGGATACGGAGCTTGGGCAATTGGATTCGTGATTGGCATTCTTCCCTTTCTGCCGATCTCAGAGGAGACAAAAACCTACCTGCAACCGGCGGCTGTCTACAGTTTCTTGGCCGGATTTCTCGTTTATCTGATCCTGGCCAAGGCTGGGCTTCAGTCCAAGCTAGTCGTCGACGGCCGAACGGCTGAACCGCCCAACGCGGCGGTTGGGGATCTAGCTTGATTTGGCACGGAACCGGAGTTTATGATTGATGATCATTTATCCCCGGTTCGGTGCAACGGTATCGATTCCGGTCCGTTCGCGTTACGTCCGATAGGAGCAATTCAAGCCAGGAGTGCTTTTGCGCCGTACATCGATCTTCTGGTAAATACCAAGTGATTGTTAATTGGTACGGGGACTGGGTGCGCTCTCGTTCAGCCGGGCCGCCTGCGTAATGAGGTAGTTGCGTTCCGGTATGCTCGTCGTCCGACTGGCGGCAATCCGGTAGTGCGTGATCGCGGCTTGATGGTCTCCAGCCATTTCCAGCAGATGGGCGCGAACCGCGTCAAGGCGATGATGGTTGGCAATTCGAGTGTCGGAGTCAAGCGTTATTAAGAGCTCAAGCCCTTTCGATGGCCCATGCACCATCGCTGCCGCTATCGCGTGGTTGAGTATCACCATAGGATTGTCGGATATGCGTTTCAGAAGCTCGTATAACGCCAGGATTTGCGGCCAGTCGGTGTCCTCGGCTCGCACCGCTTCATCATGAACGGCGGCAATCGCAGCTTGTAGCTGGTACAGGCCAATCGAGCCATTCGATAGAGCGCCGGTCAGAAGCGCGACGCCCTCGGAAATCTCCGCCTGATCCCACAGGGTTCGATCCTGCTTCGTTAGGGGGATCAACTCTCCGTCCGGGCCCGTTCGTGCCAGGCGGCGCGCATCGGTCAACAACATTAAAGCCAGCAACCCCGCGACCTCGCCATCCTCCGGCAGCAGGATATGAACGCATCGAGTCAGTCGGATTGCCTCACGGGACAATTCGAGTCGCTGCAGATGCGGCCCGCCGCTACTGGTGTAGCCCTCGTTGAAGATCAGATAAAGCACGTGGAGCACAGCACGAAGCCGTTGGGTCCGCTCTTGGATAGTCGGCAATCGGAATGGCACGCCGGAAGCCTTGATGGTGTTCTTGGCTCGGCTGATTCGCTGTGCCATGGTCGCCTCGGGCACCAAGCATGCCTTAGCGATTTCGGCTGTGGTCAAGCCGCCCACCGCCCGTAACGTAAGCGCAACTGCCGATGAGGGCGTCAGTGAGGGATGACAACACATAAACACCAGCGTGAGCGTATCGTCCTGATCCAGTTCATGCTCAAGGTCCGCTGAAGGTGCCAAGTAGCTGGACTGTATGGCCGCTTCGGCTTCCCTGCGTCGCCTGGCCCCCTCACTGCGCAAGAAATCGGTCATGCGCCGCGCTGCGACCTGAATCAACCAGCCGCGGGGATTGTCGGGAACGCCCTCCCGCGGCCACTGAGTGGCTGCCGCGACCAGAGCTTCCTGAACGGCGTCCTCCGCAGCGGCAAAGTCATGGAATCGGCGGATCACCGTCCCGAGCACCTGTGGCGCGAGTTCACGTAGCAGATGCTCGGAAGTAGCGTCTAGTACTTCGTCTGTCACGGCAGCTCGTCGGGTTTCCCGGTCATGATCTGCCGCACTTCAATCGGCATGCTCAATGGCACCCCGCCGGGACCCGGCGCGCCCGATATCCGGGCGGCAACCTCGTAGGCGCGTTCCGGACTATCGACGTCAACGATCCAGTAGCCGGCGAGAAACTCCTTTGCTTCCGGAAACATGCCGTCCGTGATCGGCGCACCGTCCTTACCGGCTCGCACAACCTTGGCCTGCTCCGGCCAGGCCAAGCCCTCCGTGGCCACAAACTCGCCGGATTCGCTCAGTTCTTTGTTGATGTCCTTCAAGACTGCGAAGTGTGCCTGGACGTCCTTCTCGGACCACGCACGATATGTGTCAAAACCCGCCTTCGGGGCGGCCATCAGCAAAATGTACTTCATGTCTTCTGCTCCTTTCATCTTCGCGCGATGTTCTGCGCTTTCACAGATCAGTCGAAGCACAGGGCCTCTTCTCGACATCCTCGCGGAATGATCTTTTTAAGATTTCGGCCGCACCTCATGTCGATTTCGGTCCTCGTGGATCGACGTCCTTACAGAGGTGCGAAGATGTCGAGGAACGCAGTTGCCATGGAAATCTTCACCGAGTGGACAGCCGCCCGCGAGGTACAGCGGCGGTTTATGCAGCATTCGGGTCCGAAGATCGATACGCTTGATTTCAGCGCAGACTGCCGGCAGGTGCGGGACTTGGGCGGGGATTTCTACGACTTTGTGCCGCTCCCCGATAGTCTTTTGGCGCTGGCCGTTGGAGATGCTTCCGGCAAGGGCCCCGCCGCAGCGCTGATGATTGCGAATGTCCAGTCGTCGCTTCGCACGGCGGCGTTATTCACCGGCAACAACGGGACGGCCGCGCTCAAGGCAGTCAATCATCAGGTGTATGAGTCATCGCTCCCGGATCGATACGCCACATTGTTCTATGGGATTTTCGATAGAGCCAGGCACACCCTGCGATACGTCAATGCAGGCCACAATCCCCCAATGATGATTCGGCGGGACGGCTCTGTCGCCTGGCTAGAAACCGGTGGTGCCCCCGTTGGAATATTTCCGGATTGGAACTATCAGGAAGGCGTTGTTCATCTTGAGCCGGGCGACATGGTCCTGGCCTACACGGACGGTGTGATCGAAGCCGTAAATCCAAACGGTGAAGAGTGGGGAGTAGAGGGTCTCCGAACGGCTGTAGCTGAAACCGACGCGCGATCCGCCGAGGACATGGTTCATGCGATCTTCACTCTGATGGACGAATTTTCACGGGGATGCCAGCGTGATGATGCAACGGTCGTGGCTTTGCAGGTACATTGACGTATCGCAAAGCTCTGGCTACGTTCAACCAGGATACGAACCGGCGTATTAGAGGAACACTCCGACCAGTTCTGCCCCTAGCCGCCCGCCATAGCGCCTACAATGAGTAAGGGCTCAGTTGCATTCACCACAGCATCGGGGAGGGGGGCATCAGGCCGCTCGTGAGATAGATCCTGCGCGCAGGCAAAAAATCTTACAAAGGGCCGACGCTGCTGTGTAGCCTGATCGCGAATCGTTCCGCGCAGCACGGGATAACAGGCCTCAAGAGCGTCCAGGACCGAGCGCTGCGTGATCTCCCCACTGACTTCCAGGCTCACCTCGCCGTCAACCTTCGCCAAATTGCGCAGATGTGCTGGGAGCGCGACCCGGATCATGGCAGCGTCTGAACCTCCACAGAAAGCACGGCCGGGAGATCTCGTACGATCGGAGCCCACGTGTCGCCGGCATCAGCGGATGCATATACCTGGCCTCCGGTCGTACCAAAATACACGCCGCATGAGTCGAGAGAATCGATGGCCATCGCATCGCGTAACACGTTAACGTAGCAATTACTCTGCGGGAGACCATTCGTCAGCGCCTCCCACTCGCCACCGCCCGTCCGACTGCGATATACGCGCAGTTTGCCGTCCAGCGGGTAGTGTTCGGAGTCGCTCTTGATTGGGACGACATAGATGGTATCGGGTTCGTGCGCGTGCACGTCGATCGGAAATCCGAAGTCGGTAGGTAAGTTCCCGCTGACCTCTCGCCACGACTCGCCTGCGTCGTCACTACGCATCACGTCCCAATGCTTCTGCATGAACAGTACGGCAGGCCGTGAGGGATGCATCGCGATACGGTGGACGCAGTGGCCCACCTCGGCTTCCGGGTTGGGGATGCCGTTCGATTTCAGCCCTCTGTTAATCGGCTTCCACCTCTTGCCGCCATCGTCGGTCCGAAATGCGCCCGCAGCGGAAATCGCAATAAACATCCGCTGGTGATCGCTCGGGTCCAGGAGAATGGTGTGCAAACACATTCCGCCGGCTCCGGGCTGCCAAGCGGGCCCAGAGCCGTGGCCCCGCAAACCGGAAAGCTCCTGCCATGTCTGCCCGCCATCCATGGAGCGGAACAAAGCGGCATCTTCAGCCCCGGCATAGACAAAATCGGGATCTGTCAGCGATGGTTCAAGATGCCAGACTCGCTTGAATTCCCATGGATGTGGAGTGCCGTCGTACCATTGGTGAGTGCCTGGGATGCCGTCGTAGGCAAACTTATTGCCCACCGGGTGCCACGTCCGGCCGCCATCGTCAGAGCGCTGCATCAGTTGCCCGAACCAGCCTGAGGATTGGGACGCATACAATCGGTTTGGGTCGACCGGCGATCCTTTAAGATGATAGACTTCCCATCCGGCAAATTCCGGGCCCCTGACGTCCCATCGTTCGCGCTTGCCGTCGGATGTCAGAATAAATGCGCCCTTTCGTGTACCCACGAGCACCCGCACCTTGCTCATCGCTGATTCCTCCTGAATAACCGGCGACCTACTCACCAGTTCGCCATACTGCGGTTTTAGCCTGGGCTGCCCCAGGCACATTCGACATTATCAATGTCGCTTGCACAAGGCAAGTATTAGTACGAAGGCGCGTCGAACTTGCTCGGTCGTCGAGCCTTAAACCCGAACCGATCACACGCAACCCCAGCGGTCCGGAAACTCCGAACCGCTGGGGTTGCGGCCGTTCGTTTAAAAGGCTAAACGAAGAGCAAGTTGTAGGGTCCGGGGGTCGGTAGCACCGGTGACCTGCCCGAAGTTGGCGCTGCCCACGGTACTCGATACTGTCGTATAGGAGAGATGATTTGGAAAGTTATACAGCTCGGCTCTGAACTTTGCCTGAACCCTCTCCGTAATGGGAAACGACTTTTGCAGCGACACATCCCAGTTGCTATATAGCGGATAGTAGAGCGCATAGGCGCCCAGATTTCCGAACGTCCCGGCCGCCGGTATCGCAAATGCCGCTGGATTCAGGTACTGCCTTCTGCTCGGCGTCTGCAAAGCGTCTCCCACCAGGTTCGGGCGCTGACTTCCGCTAAGCCCGATTCCGGCTTGGTCTGGCTGGATTGTTACGTTGAACGGGAGCCCTGTTTGAATGGTGGTAACGCCGGACACCTGCCATCCACCCAGCGCTTTTTGGTACCAGTTACTTCCATTCAGCCAGAACGGAAGCGGATAAACATAACTGGCTACAAAAATATGGTTACGATTGTAGCTTGCAGGTCCCCAGTCCCCGCGTAAATTGTAACTGTCCTGGGGTTGATAGTTAAATGCGTTCGCATCGGTGCGCGCCTTCGACCATGTATAGGCAATGTTGATAAGGCTACCCTGCGAAAACTGCTTCCGAAACTGAACCTGGAGCGAGTTATAGATGAAATTGGCACCGGTATTGTACTGATAGATATCTCCGTATCCTATATACGGGCGCAAGGCATTCACGTTGACTCCAGGGTGCGCCTGAAGCGTGCCCGCCCGAAGCTGGTTGATGTCGTCCTGGTAAGAAAGATTAGATGCGCTCGACCCGATATATCGGACGTCCAGCAAAGAATCACGGCCCAGTTTCTGTTGAATTCCCAAACTCCAGTTCATGGTGCGCGGCACCCTCATATCAAGGTAGTGAGAATTATTGATGTTGCTTGGGAAATTCTGCAGTGAGCCTCCCGCGGGGTTCTCAACATTGCCGCTGTAGATTAGAGACTGCTGAACGAATGGAGGATTGTTCACGGCGCTAAACAGGTAATTGCCTTCGATGCGCTCATAGAATATCCCGTAGCCACCTCGAAGGATGGTGGATTGCCGCCCCGTTAAGTCATACGCGAACCCGAGCCGCGGCTGCCAGGTATTCCAGTCGGTGTTGGCCGTCCCCTTGGGCAGCCCCTTGAACAAGGCAAGCACCGCCGGATCGGTCGTAATTCCGGGAATCCGGTCGACCGCCGCTTTGGGAAATCCATTTCCACCCAGAACTAACCCGTTATAGATGTTTCCCGTGTTCGGGATAATGGCCCCTGTCTTGGGATCGATGCCAACTTGCTGGGCCCCGTTGTAGTACTGCGGAAGGAATGCCGTTGTGTTATTCAGCGCGCTGTACTGCGGCTGCATGTAAGCCCAACGCAAGCCAAGATTGACGGTCAGCCTGCTGTTGATCTTCCAATCGTCCTGAACATATGGCTCCACTTGAGAGAATCTGTACCAGCCTTCTCGAGTGCTGCTCGCCTCCGTATACGAATAGAACTTCCCAAGCAATGCATCGGCAAGGGAATTGCCGGTCGTTCCCGACGCACTCGTATTGAACACAAAGGTGCCATTGATAGCGGGAACGTTGTCCTGGTTCTTGCGGCTACGCATGATAAGGATGCCCGCCTTCAGGTTGTGATTTCCCAAGACTTTTGAGAAGTCGTCCTTCCAATCGAAGATTCGATTAAAGTTATTGAAGTTGAGCGGCGTAGCCGTCAGCGCGGTGAAACCCGACGGCTGAATGGTCGGAATCGCCTCCGACGCATGATAGATGGTGGGGTAAGTAATGCCCTCGCCCGATCTTGTGTAGTCGCTTATAAACAATGGGTTTGGCGCGATTCCCGTTTTCTCAAGAATCACGTTGCCCGTGAAGCTGAACTGTGCGACGTTCACGGTCGTCGGATTGGGAACATAAGTCCACTGGATGCTCGAGTTCGTGGCAGGAATGTTGCGGTTATAAGTAATCAGCTGAGTAAGGTTCTGCTCGGACGTATAGTAATCACGATAGTAGTGAACCGAAAGCTGATTCTTGGGGCTGATGTTCGCATCCACCTTGAATAGATATTCGTTACTGTTCAACGGCGAGACAGTATTGAACACAAAATTGCCGCCCGAGCCGGTGAAGTTGGGCAGCGGATAGTTGCCTACCAGTCGCGCTGAATTGGGACTCCATCGCGCACGCGGCACGATACCGTTTGGAAAGACTTGCCCAGTAACTGGATCTTTCGGCCACTGCGATGTAGGCAGAGCCGAGAAGTCTCCGTTCCGTTGAGCCAACGTTGGTACGGTCCACGTATTGGTTGCACCTTGTCGTAGGCGCTTGAAGTCTTCCCCAACGAAAAAGAACAATTTGCTCTTGTCAGTGTTGAATAGTTTTGGGATGTAAATCGGTCCTCCCAAATTCCACCCAAAGTTGTTGAACCGGAGTTCAGGGATCGTAAGGGCGTTGTAGGCGCGAGCCTGAATCGCATCGTTCCGAAAGAACTCATAGCCGACGCCATGAAAATCGGTGGTGCCGCTCTTTACGGCTATGCTAATCACCGCACCTGCGCTTCCTCCATACTCCGCGCTGTAGTTTGCCGTCAAAACACGGAATTCAGCAATTGCGTCGGGATTGACATTGATGAAGTTGTTGCCGCCTCCGCCGTTGTCCTTATTGTCTGCGCCATCCAAATACCAGGAGAATGTGTCGGTCCGGCTTCCATTGATAGACTGACCGCTGTTATTTACTCCGTAACCTCCGAAGAGGGAAAACCCACTGCTATAGGTCGTCGAGACGCCCGGAAGCAGTTGGAGCAACTGGGGAAAATTCCGGCCGTTAAGCTGAATATTGCTCGCCTGAGTTCCGGTGATCAGGTTACTGACCTCGCCCGAACTGGACTCCACTCGAACGGCATCCGCCTGCACCGTCACGGATTGATTGACGTCGCCTAACTGCAGCGTGACGTTGACCGTTGCCTGTTGGCCAACACTCACGTTGACCTTCGTCAAGACGAATTTCTTGAAGCCTTGCGCAATGGCTGACACATCGTAGTAGCCGATTGGCAGATCTGCAATGACATAATTCCCACTCTGGTTGGACGTTGCCGAGCGGGAGAGCTTGGTGTCTTCGTTCACAACCGAGACCACCGCGTTCGGCACGGTGGCTCCGCTGGAATCCTGGACGGTCCCGAGGATGGACTGATTATTCGTTGTCTGGGCGACCACGGGGAAGACAGACAACATGATAAGAAGCGACCTGGCAAGTAATTTCATGGAACTCTGGTTGCCGCTGGCTTAGGGCTTTTACAGCGCACAAATTCATTGGGATGTGTTGTAAATTAATGCAGCAGCAGTGCGAGAAATCATATCACACACGCATCATAGATCCAGCAATACGGCAAAATAGGGGCAATTAAATTTCTGAGTCTGCTTTATTATTTGGCCTCAGCTTGTAGCCGTGCTTAGAGGGCTCAGCGAGTACGTCTTGGTTTGTGACATCCAGGCTCCGCGTTATGTAGCTTCAGGCTGGACCGGCGCGATCCTGACTCTACGGCATCAGACGACGAGACATTAACGCTGGCCCTCCATAATGCGCTCTCTCCAGGCCGTCTCCTCCGGGTCTTCGTGGCTGGACTGCAGCCCGCTTGTCGCCTCCGCAATCTTTTCAAAGGGAGCCTTGGGAGTACGATCCGCATACAACAGTCCATTCGCCTCCTGATACGTATCGGCGAACTGTGTGTAGCAGAATCCCGCCAGCGCCGGTAACCGTCCCACAGTCCTGAGAAGCGCACGATAGCGCCCCAGGAACTCAGTTGGGGTGTCCGATCGGGAGTAGCCCCACGATCCATCAAAATTTCGAGAAAGAGCAATCCCGCCAAATTCTGTAAGGACAATCGGCTGATTGGCACGGCCGCTCTCATCTACCAGCAGCATGCGTCCGCCCGGACGCTCACGTTTAAACAGGTGCGTTTCAACGTCAGACAGACCATAACGACTCCCGATCCGCTCAGGATCGACATCGTAGTCGTGAATACCGATGATGTCGGTCGCCACGCTTTCCCATCCGTCATTTCCAATCACCGGCCGAGTCGGGTCCAGCGTCTTTGTGAGGTGGTATAGCGCCTGTACATAATGGCGCTGTGCCGGACTGTCGGGCAGGTCCGGAACTCCCCACGATTCGTTGAACGGTACCCATGCCACGATGCATGGATGGCCGCTATCACGATCCAACACTTCCATCCACTCACGGGTTAACCGCGCAATAGCTTTCCGGGTGTATCGGTAAGCGCTTGGCATCTCCTCCCAGACCAGTAGACCCATGCGATCGGCCCAGTAGAGGTACCGTGGATTTTCGATTTTCTGGTGCTTGCGGACGCCATTAAATCCTAGCTTCTTTGCCAGCAGCACATCCTCTAAAAATGCAGCGTCATGGGGCGCCGTCAGACCGGTATGGAGCCAGTAGCCTTGATCAAGTACCAGCCGCAAGGTCAATGGGCGTCCATTCAGGATAAACCGATCGCCCTGAGTCCCTATCGAACGCAAAGCAGTGTAGCTGCGCACGCGGTCGATCACTCGGCCCTGCTGGTCGCGCAACTCTAACTCGGCATCAATGATGGTTGGCGAATCCGGACTCCAAAGCAGCTCGTTCCGGTAGTCATCTATGCCGGGATCGGAGAGCGCGACCTGCCGGTGGACCTCGCCCGCCACAACAGAGTAGGAGTCATCGGCAAGGAGCGTGTCGCCGGCGCTGAGTCGAACCGCGAGACTGAGTCCGTCCAGTTCCATGCCGCCAATCCGTGCCTCTAATCCGATTTCCCAGCGTACGAGGTTCGAGGTCCACTTGATCTTCTCGATAAAAGCGGCCGGAACCGCCTCCAACCACACCGTTTGCCAGATCCCCGTAGTCCGCGGGTACCAGATCGAGTGGGGCTCCAGTTTCCAATCCTGCTTGCCCCGTGGCTTTGCCAAGTCGAGCGGATCGTCCTCGGCACGGACTACGATCTGCTGTGGGTCGCTATCGGTCAGCGCTTCTGTGATATCCACGTGGAACGGAGTGTAGCCGCCCTGGTGCGAGCAAACTTTTGCTTCATTGACCCAGACCGCCGCGCAATAGTCGACAGCGCCGAAATGGAGTACCAGGCGTTCTCCGGTTTGCAGAGGAGGGCGCTTAAAGGTCCTCCGGTACCATGCGGCACGGTAAAATCCGCACTCGTTCACACCGCTGGCGGATGTCTCGGGACTAAACGGAACGGTAATCCTTCCGTTCCATTCCACAGACTGAGGGCTAGTCCATAACGCTTGTGGATCGAGCGAAAAGTCCCAGAGTCCATTGAGACAGATCCACTGTTCTCTTTGGAGTTGCGGCCGAGGGTACGCATGGGCGCCCTCTTCTGCGTTCTCGTTCAAGTACCCGCTCAATAGTACCTCTGGTGTGCTGCGACCCGAAGATGTATTTTCTTCGATCATATCCCCCAAATTAGAGCGGAACGGTATTGGAACTGGTGCAACTTTTCCCTCGGAACGGGATATGGATATCGCTGTAGCCCGTGTGTATACTCAGAATGCGTCGGGACCTGACTCGAACTATCACGGGGGGAAAGTATAGTGGGAAGCGACAAGGCGCCACCGGGAATCCGCTTTTCTAGTGCGTTCGATACAGCGCCGTGGAGCGGGCTGTTTTCTGGAGCTGCGGCACAATACAAACTGGCGATGCGCTTCCGCAACGCAGCGGCAACAGCTCGCTACCTGACATCCTTCATGAGCTTTATGTTTTCTGAGTATCTGGCCTAAGTATGGCGGCGCGTCCTACTTGGTCCGGCCAGCTGAGAATTTCGCTGGTATCATTTCCCATTCGTCTCTTCCCTGCTACGGAATCGGGACGGGAGATTGCCTTTCATCAAATTCATAAGCCTAGTGGCAAGCGGGTCAAGCAGCAGTTGATTGTGCCCGATATCGGCCCTGTGACCCGGGACGAGATCGTCAAGGGCTACGAATACAAGAGAGGCAAGTACGTAACGTTCGAACCGGGTGAGTTGGAAGAAGTTCGCAAACCCCAGAAGCATACGTTGGACATGGTCCAGTTCGTAGGGGTGGAGGAAATCGACCCGGTCTATTTCGACAGACCATACTACCTGGTTCCGGATAATCACGCCGCCCACGAACCGTTCGCCGTCGTGCGCGACGCCCTCTGTCAGGAACGCAAGATCGGGCTTGCTCAAATCGTCTTTACAGGCCGGGAGCATTTGGCGGCCATCCGCCCCTGCGGCCGGGGCATGGTCCTGGAAACTCTTCGCTACGGAGACGAGGTCCGTAAGGCCGGCCCCTACTTCGAGGAGATCGGTAAAATCGAGGTAGCCGACGATCAGTTGCAGTTAGCGAAGGAGTTGATCCGTCGCAAGGCCGCAAAGTTTGACGCCGGAAAGTTCCACGACACTTATACAGAAGCTGTTAAAAGGATGATTGAGGCTAGGATCAGCGGAGAGTCAGCGCCGGAAAGCGAGCCGGAGCCGACCACAAACGTGATCAGCTTCATGGACGCGCTGAAGCGGAGTGTGGCCGAAGCAGGAAAGTCCGACATCGCACCTCGCCCAGCCGCTCGAAAACCGGGAAAGAAGGAGCCGGTAAAGCGCCGTAAAGCAGGCTAATGCCGTCGAAATCTAAAGAGGGCGCTCAAAAGCTCCTAGCCAAGTACCGTGCCAAACGGAACTTCGAAGTTACGGCCGAGCCCTCCGGTTCTGAATCTGCAGCCGCGTCATCGGCGAACCTGAGCTTTTGTATTCAAAAGCATGCTGCCACCCGCCTTCACTACGATTTCAGGCTGGAACTGGACGGCGTCCTGAAAAGCTGGGCCGTTGCTAAGGGACCGAGCTTGGTCCCCAGTGAGAAACGGCTTGCGGTGGAGGTCGAGGATCACCCCCTGGCGTATGGCGGATTTGAAGGCATCATTCCCGCGGGTCAGTACGGCGGAGGTACCGTAATGCTCTGGGATCGCGGCACCTGGACGCCTCTGGAAGAACCGCATGCAGCGCTAAAGAAAGGAGCGATGAAGTTCGAGCTGCACGGAGAAAAACTGAGCGGTCGCTGGGCATTGGTCCGTATGCCTCCCCGTCCCAAAGACCGTAGCCCAAACTGGCTCCTAATTAAGGAAAAGGACGCTGTAGCGCGACTGAAAGGGCCCAGCCTTCCTGAGAATGACGATGTCAGCGTCTTAAGCGGCCGGACCATGGACCAGATAGCGGGCGATGGCGACAGGGTATGGCAGTCGGCCAAATCGGAACTCCGGAACACTCCCCCCCAAAAACCAGAACCAAAACGGAAAAAGACAATAGAAGTTCCGGCTTTCATCGAGCCGGAACTTGCGATGCCGGCGGAGGCACCTCCATCCGGTCGCGAGTGGCTCCATGAAATGAAGTTCGATGGTTATCGCCTGTTGGCCTGTATAGCGAACGGCAAACTTACGCTGTTCACCCGGCGTGGTCTGGATTGGACTGGCCGCTTCCCCGAGATCCGCGATGCGTTGGGGGGGCTGGCGCAAGATGCCCTGATCGACGGGGAAGCGGTGGTACTGAATGGCGACAACACAAGCGACTTTTCTGCACTTCAGGCACGTTTGGCAGGGGCGAACCAAGCCGATTTAATTTATATAGCGTTCGACCTCCTGTCCTTTGATGGCGAGGACTTACGCACCCAGCCTCTACTTGCTCGCAAGCAACGGCTACGGTCGATACTGGAGCCGCTAAAAAAGCGCGGGCACCTCGTCTATAGCGATCATGTGGAGGGATCGGGACCGGCATTTTTCGCCGAAGCTTGCAAGGCCGGACTGGAAGGCATCATCTGCAAACGGGCTGACTCCCAATACAGATCAGGCCGCGTAGGCGACTGGCTGAAGGTGAAGTGCGGACGCCGGCAGGAGTTCGTCATTGGAGGATTCGTGCCCCCCAGCACTGGGCACAAGGGTATCGGCTCCCTGTCGGTCGGCTACTATCAGGACGGCAAGCTGACCTACGCGGGGCGGGTCGGTACCGGCTTCAGCGGAGCAATCTCGCGACAGCTTCGGGAAAGGCTGGAGGAGCTCGTCCGGAAAACCTCGCCCTTCGCCGGCCGCCTTCCGCGCGAGGCGACCAAAGACGCCATCTGGGTGAAGCCGGAACTCGTGGCAGAAGTTGCGTACACGGCATTCACGGCGGACGGCAACATACGCCACGGATCTTTCAAGGGATTGCGGGAAGACAAGCCACCGGAGGAAGTAGTGCTCGAGCAGCCGGTCGCCCCGGCTCCCAAGGGAAGTTCCGGCAAGCAACGTTCTGAGGCCGAAGTACAAGGCGTGCGGATCACCCATCCCGACCGCGTGGTGGACGAAGAAACCGGGCTCACCAAGATCGCTCTGGCCGAGTATTACGCCGATATCGCCCGCTGGATACTGCCTCATCTCAAGGACCGCCCGCTCAGCTTTGTACGCTGTCCGGAGGGGGTAGGCGCACAGTGCTTTTATCAGCGGCACATCGCAGCGGGCATGCCCTCGGATGTACATCCGATCCACCTGACCGAAAAAGGCAAGAAAGAAAACTACCTCTCGATCGATACGCTGAAAGGGTTGTTGGCCCTGGTGCAGTTCGGGGCCATGGAGCTCCACCCGTGGGGTGCGCCGACCGCGGACACGGACCATCCCGACCGTCTCATCTTCGATCTCGATCCCGATGCGGCCGTTCCCTGGGCAAGAGTGGTGGAAACCGCGTTCGAAGTTCGTGACCGCTTAAAGAAACGGAAGCTAACGTCGTTTGTGAAGACCACTGGAGGTAAAGGTTTGCATGTTGTGGCTCCGCTCGATGGCAGCCAGACCTGGGAAATCGTGAAACGGTTTGCTCACGATTTTGCCCAGGCCTTTGCCGACGAGAATCCGGATCAGTTTATTGCCGTGATGAGCAAGAAGGATCGGAAGGGGAAGATATTTATTGACTACCTTCGTAATGAGCGCTCCGCCACCGCGGTCAGCCCTTATTCCACAAGGGCCCGCGCCGGCGCTCCGGTTGCCACTCCGCTAAGCTGGTCAGAGCTATCGCCGTCTATCGATCCTCACGCTTTTACAGTGCAGGCTGTATCCCGGCGATTGAAGGCCTTGAAAAAAGATCCGTGGGATCTCTTCTTCAAGCTGAAGCAGAAGCCAACATAGTGGGTGAACAGCAGTTGGACGGGAGTGCGCTATGAACGGCATGCATGGAGCAACAGACAACCTGTTTGGCGACGAGATTAGTGCCGAGGGAAAAACAGAACCGCTCGGCGAAGGCGCAGCACTGTTACGCGGCTTCGCGCTGCCGGAAAGCGCAGCCCTGATGGCGTCGCTCGACCAAGTAGTTTCTCGCGCGCCGTTCCGGCACATGACCACGCGCGGAGGCCGCCGTATGTCGGTAGCGATGACGAACTCGGGGCCGGTTGGTTGGGTCAGCGATGAGCAGGGATACCGGTACTCTAGTCTCGATCCCGACACGGGGCTCCCCTGGCCGGAGATGCCCGCCTCCTTCCAATCGCTAGCTGCCAGCGCAGCTGCGGAGGTTGGATTTGCAGACTTTCAACCAGATGCGTGTCTGATTAATCGCTATGAGCCGGGAGCGCGAATGGGCTTGCATCAGGATAAGGACGAGCGTGATTTTCGTGCGCCGATCGTATCGGTATCGCTCGGGCTCCCGGCCGTGTTTCTATTCGGGGGAAGCCGCCGGAGTGATCGGCCCCGGCGCCTGCGGCTGGAAAGCGGCGACGTCGTGGTTTGGGGCGGGCCCGCCCGCCTTTTCTATCACGGCGTCGCCCCGCTCGCCCAGGGAACGCATCCGTTAACCGGACCCTACAGAATCAATCTCACCTTTCGCAAGGCAACC
>DATIMM010000098.1:0-8563 GCA_035475295.1 Bryobacteraceae bacterium | reverse complement strand
ACCCTTTAGAGCTGGGATCAGCAGCCTTTTTTCAACTCCACCCTGATGGCTTTCAACGGCTTGCTGGTCTCCAGGTTCTCCATTTGATGCGGCGGCCCGACGGGCAAAAAGATGACCGCCCCATCGTCTTTGTGACCACGATCCACAGCCGGCGCACCTGGTGAGTATTCCTTCATATGGGCAGCCGAGATGTAGTACAGGACACTCGGATATGGGTGGGCATGGAGCGGTTCGCGAACACCGGGCGGAACGGTGACTTCCAGCACTCGTACGTCGTCGTTTTCGAACAGAAGCTTGTGATTTTGTGGCGCTGCGGCGAGAGCGTCGTTTTCGGGTGTCCACCACTTTTGCACCCTACTTGTACTCTGTCCGAGAAGGAAAGCCGCGCCAAGAGCGCCGAGCAATACTGCGAACTTCACGACCCGTTTCATAATATTTCCCTGTTGGCGTCCGAATCATTCTAGCCCTTTCTTGGGCGGCGGAACCAACGGTGCGACGCATTGCGGTCCGCTCGCGTGTTGCCATACTCGCGGCAATCAGGCGCCAGTTCCATCCTTACAGGCTGGACTTTGCCCACACTTCCAGGATCACGCACCATCCGAACATTAGCGGAACCGAGGGGGACTTACCGGGCCTGAAGCTGATGAAGTCTGGCAGCTGCTTCGTAAACCACGGCTCCGCTCGACAGATCACGCTCGCTTCAGACCTTCAGGGACCTCAGGTAAGGCACGCTCGGCGGCATCAGCGCCGGATCCTCTTCCAGCTCGACGAAGTAGTTCTTCACGCCGCCTGTTTTCGCGGCTGTAAAGACGGCCTTCCAATCCACGACCCCCTTGCCCAACGGAACCTCGCGGAAGCCAGACTGGGTGGAGGCGTCCTTCACCCAATCCTGGCAGTGCATGGAGAGGAAGCGGCCCGGATACTTGTGGAAGTAGGTCACGGGGTCGTAGCCCTTCTGCCAGCTAGAGACCTGAAACTGCAGCTTGGTGGTGGCGGGATTGAGCTCGGCGATCATCATGTCGTAGACCGGTTTGCCGTCGATGTATTCGGAGACGAAGCCCTCATTGTGCAGCAATGCGACGATGCCCGCGGCGTGGGCCTTTTCGGCGAACGCGTTGAAGGGCTCGACGTAACGTTTCACGTCGTCGACTGTCTGGGTGCCCTTAGAATTGAACGGTCCAAGCGCGGCGATTGCCATCTGCGTCATGCCGAACTCCTTCGCATAGGCGATGCTCTGGTCCGTCTTTTGAAAGAGCTCGGTCGGCGCCCAGTGCGCGGAGATGCAGCCCAGTCCCCAGTCGTTCAGCATGCGCCGTAACTCCTGCGGCTTGTAGCGCTGGAGGCTCGAAAAATCGGCGTAGCCGTACGGCGAGCACAGCTCAATCTGAGTGAACCCTGCTGCACGCAATCCTTTCATGGTGCCGGCGAAGTCCGTACTGATCGACTTGCGCACAGGATAGGTCTGGCAGCCGATCGGCAGGCCAAGCGGATTGGCGGATAAATATTGCGTGCCGGTGAGGAGAGCCGAAGCAGCAGCCCCTCGCATGAGAAACATTCTGCGATTCATCGTGTGCATGGTCCCGCGTAAGCGATGGATAAAACTATAGCATCTGCAGGAAGACTGCCGGTGGCCGCCGATATCTTTAGGTTCGGCGCAGATAGAGCGCATCTTCATCATGGGCAATCGGTACCGAGAACCGGGACTTGTCGTTCCGCGTCTAGCTTACGGTGTTCGGATGCCGCTACACTGGCACTGATCCAGCCGGAATTCGTAAACACTTGGCCGGTACTCGTGACTGATGGATCGAGGTTCCGTATTGCCCGTCAGCGGAACCCAATCGCTTGCTGCCCCTGTTTCTCTGTGGAGAGCGCCTTGGATTGCTCAGGGGAACTCCCTCCATGGCGGCGTTTGTACCGATCTCCTGAAGGATAGCTTCGATATGAGGACGCAACTCGGGATGGATTGGCTTTCCCGAGGCCCCGCGACTGGAGTTCAGGGCCAACTACTGCAAGTGCGCCGGTCGAGGCGGCGAGGTCTGCAACAAGGTTCCGAAGAGAATTGATACTCATCGTGTTCCTCCTCACTCCAAATGGTGTTCTTCGCTACGTCTAGCTCCGTCCTCCCCCTCACGTCAATGGGCGCAATCGCTTCAGGTGGCCAAGCCCAGTGCCAGTGTCAACAGACATGATTGGGTTTGATCTTACTTCAACAACTGGCGATCCTGTCGATGTCGCCGGCGATCCGGACCAAATCCCGTAGATCGCAAAAATCAACACCGAAATGGCACTATGCCCAGCTCATGGTCAAGGCGAATTTTCCAGAATCAGAGTGTCGCGCGAAGGTTTCCGATATGAGAGATAATCGCTGGAAGACGTTTTATGTGGTGGGCACGCAGAATGCGTCGCCTCATAGCCTACAGTTTCGCGTTGGCAGCATTTGCTCACCTCGCTGTCTCCGAGCGACTGCCGGGACGCGTGTATTCGATAGCCGACGGGCTGCCGCATGTTCGCGTTAATGCCATACGACGTGACTTGCAGGGCTTCCTTTGGTTCTGCACCGACGGGGGATTGTCGAGATGGAATGGCTATGAATTCGCAACTTTTACCAAGTCAGACGGTCTGCCTCACGCGCATATCAACGATTTTCTCGAAACCCGGCGGGGAGAATTTTGGGTAGGCACCGACGGAGGGTTGGCTCGATTTTACCCTGACCGTCGATCCACCCCTTTCGTTACTTATTTGCCCGGTTCATCGAGCTTGGCACGTATAGTCAATGTTTTATCCGAAGACCGGGATGGGAGCGTTCTCGTTGGGACAGGTGACGGGCTCTATCGACTAGAGCAAACCGCAACAAACGTTCACATATGGCCGGAATTCACGGGATTCGCAGCCAATGAACGTGACGGAACCATGGTGAACGCGCTGCTGCTCACGCGTGACGGGAAATTGTGGGTTGGCGCCGGTTCGGGAATTTACTGCCGCAGCTTGGATGGCCGTTGGCGGCGCTTCTCCAGTTCCAACGGCTTACCTGAAAATTTCATTTACCAGTTGCACGAAGATCTGCAGGGCCAGGTTTGGGCCGGTACGCGCGGTGGTCTCGTAGAACTGGCACGCGAGCCTGAGCGAGCTGGATCGGTTGTTGTTCACCTTTTTACATCAACGGATGGGCTTCCGGGTAATGAGGTTCGCGATTTTCTGATTTCACGTAGCGGGCAGATGTGGGTTGGAACCAGCAGAGGTCTGGCTGAATCCCTGCCAGGCGGAACTCCAAGCTGGAGACATTTCCGAACTCGCTCAGTTCTCGATGGCTTGGCGGATCAAAGCGTTTACTCGCTTTTTGAGGATGCAGTCGGCGATATCTGGCTGGGAACGGGCCAGACTGGAGCTATTCGAGTTTCGCGAGAAAGTTTTCACACCTATGTCGAGGTGGATGGCTTTCAGCCGCAAGAGGGTAACAACATTCTGGAAACCCGAGACGGACATCTCTGTATCATCAATGGTGACAAATTCCGGCGCCTGGTCCAATGCCTGGACCGGGACCGCTTTGTGCATCGAACTCTTCCCCTTGGACCCAATCTCCAGTTCGGTTTTGGCAGGGGTCGGTTTGCGATCCAAGATCATCACGGCCAATGGTGGTTTGCCACCGAGAGCGGCGCATTGCGAGTTTCAGATTTCAAGCGGCCCAACACTGGCCGAGGGGAATTTGTTTCGGCACTCCGTGACTCCAGAGCTGTTTGGCACGTGTTTGAGGATTCGCAAGGCGTAATCTGGCTGTCGGAAGAGGGTCGGAGCTCCGATGCGATTGTTACCTGGAATCCCTCAACACGAACCACGAAGGTGGTTTGGCGAAGATTCGGCTCACTTGGCCTTAAAAACACTGCGTCGTCCTGTTTTGTGGAAGACGAAACCGGACAGATCTGGATCGGGTTGAGCGGTGAAGGAGGACTGTTGCGATGGCGCCGCGATCACTTCGACTTCTTCGGCCACGAAGACGGCGTACCCTCCGGCGAGATTACGGACCTATATCGGGACCGCTCTGGCCACATTTGGATCGCTAGTACCGACGGCGGTTTAGGACAGATCGCGGATGCCACAGCGGACCACCCTCATTTCCGAACCTATGACCATGCTACTGGATTATCGAGTGATGAGATCTGGTGCATTACTGAAGACCGGCGTGGACGCATTTACGCAGGTACAGCTAGAGGAATCGAAACCGTCGATCCAGCAACGAATCGCGTACTGCACTACACCAGTGATGACGGGCTGATACCAGGTTCCGTCCAAGCGTGCTTCTGCGATCGTGCAGGAGCGCTTTGGTTTACAACGAATCGAGGCGTCTCCCGATTTAATCCAGGGCGCGAAGTGCCGCATCCCCCGCCCCGGATCCTCATTACAGAATTTCGCGTCCGGGGCGCTAACTCTGCAGTACCATGGTCGGGCAGTTCCCACATTGGCCCTGTCGCATTGAGCCCGTCACAAAATCGTGTGGTAATAAGCTTTCTTGGACTGGACGATCGTCTTCGTGGCGATCTGCGCTACCAGTATCGGCTGCTGGGAGCGGATGAAAGCTGGAGCAAGCCGGGGCCGGACCGGACTATTACATTTGCCAGCCTTGCTCCGCAGCAGTACCGTTTCGAAGCCAGAGCGCTCGATGCGTACGGCGGGTTGAGCCATCCCGTTGTGGCCGAATTTACAGTTAATCCACCAATCTGGCAGCGCTGGTGGTTCCGGCTCTTGCTTGTACTGAATGTGACCGGCATCCTGATTTGGCTGCATCATTATCGAACATTGCGCCTGCTGCAGCTAGAGCGCATTAGGATCCGAATCGCAACGGATCTACACGACGATATTGGCGCCGGACTCTCGCAGATTGCGCTATTGACCGAAGTCGCAGGCAAACGCGTGAACAATGCCTCGGGCAATAGCAGCGCGTCTGATTTGAACGAAGTGCTTTCTAATATCGGCTCCGTGTCGAGGCAGCTGGCTGAGTCGATGAGTGACATCGTCTGGAGTGTGAATCCGCAGCGCGATTACCTCAGCGATTTAGTGCAGCGCATGAGGCGATTTAGTAGCGATGTACTCGGCAGCGGCAGCATCGACTTCCACTTTCTTCCCCCGGCAATGGAACAGCCTATATCAATTGCTGCAGATGTGCGCCGGGAGGTTTATCTCATTTTCAAAGAGGCTGTCAACAATGTGGCTCGGCACGCCGGCTGTACGCGGGCAGACATCGTGATCACCCTTGACGACGACTATCTGAGTGTTTACATCGAAGACGACGGAAGGGGCTTCTGTAAACGACAACAGGAAGCCGGGAATGGAATCCCTAGCATGAAACAGAGAGCGCAGCGGATTAGAGCACGCATAGAATTCATCGGGCGCGAGGGCGGCGGCACCCGTGTCGTACTTCGGGCGCCGCTACCCAAAACGCTCCGCAGACACCTCATGGTTTTTTGATAGCCAAGAGAAGCTGGCAGGCGATCTCTTGAGGGTCGAATTCTATTTGTGGCTCGGTAGGTGAATTGTCTGGGCTCGGCCGTTATTATGAAAGCCGGAAAAGGCCTTCGTACGAACCATTTGTACGGTGCTCGTTGGTAATGGTGGGGGGTTTGTGCCTACGTGGCCAATAAAGTAGGCCGTTATGAGAGCGTTGTCCCACCGATCTCCACCCCCATCGTTGAAACCGTAGGAATCGACGTAAGCATTGCTTTGTCCTTCCACTGGCATGCGATCACCCGGCTTCATCGGGCTTTGGATCCAGGGATGGCCACCAGCATCGCCAGCATCCGGCGATACTGTCTTGTGAAACGCAACAACATAATACGTCAGGCTCCTCGTATTGTCGATTGGTGACACCCAGTCTTGGCTATCACGCCCAGTCTTGTCTGGGTAATTGCCTTTCACCAATATGCGATGCCCGGTTAAGGCATCGCATACGAAGACCATCTCCTCCCACTGGGCATAGAAGTTGAACGTGAGGCGGACAGCCTGGCCCTGAGGGACATTAACCTGACCGCGATAGGCACCGTTAACAGGAACCGGCCCGTTGAAGCAATCCTCTTCGGCAATTGCGAGATTACTTGTCAGCATCAAAGCCGAAAAGAGTCCGAGCACGGCGAGTGTGCGATTAAGGCGCTCCAGAAAGGAAAAACGGGGTCGCCACGAAAGAGGATTCACAGCCCCGGTTCTCAATGTTCGCACCGAAAATTCGTTTGTCTGGCACATTTGAC
The DNA here is from genome assembly GCA_035475295.1 of Bryobacteraceae bacterium. Lineage (GTDB taxonomy): Bacteria > Acidobacteriota > Terriglobia > Bryobacterales > Bryobacteraceae > Bog-105. The sequence goes on along the minus strand of DATIMM010000098.1, from coordinate 2,330 downwards.
TTTCTCCTTTATCAGGTGAATTTGCAAGAATTGAAACATGAGAGCGGCCGCGAGTCACCACCTATTCAGGTAGGTCGAGTTCGGCTCTTTTTCGACCACACATTGACCATCAATTTTGATCACGCGCCTGCCTGTGTAGGTGGTGCTTTCTGGTGCGCCCTGCCGTAATATGAAGCCGAACAGGTATGGACAGGGTGATGGATGAAGAGCATTGGCATGCGCCTACACTGAAGGTCGCAGTTCTCGAGGATCAGGTACGAATTCGCGAGAGTCTAGGCATCCTGATTAACAGCACCCCAGGGTACCGGTGCATCGCGGCATCCGGCAGCGTGGACGAGGCGTTAGTGCAATTTGCGCGCGAAGCACCCGATGTCGTCCTGGTCGATATCGGGTTGCCCTTTGTCTCAGGTATCGAGGGGATTCGCATCCTGAAGCGCCGTTATCCAGCCGTTCAGACGCTCATACTTACGGTTTACGACGACGACGAACGAATTTTTAAAGCATTGTGCGCCGGTGCCGTCGGGTATTTGTTGAAGAATGTAAGGCCCTCTCGCCTGATTGAAGCGATTCGCGAAGTTGCAAATGGCGGGGCCCCCATATCCCCGGAAATTGCACGAAAAGTGATTGCTCTGTTTCAAAAGGTTCATCCCACAGTTGATCCGGAGCAGGAGTTAACACCACACGAAATGCGAATTTTGAAGTTACTGGTGGATGGTTATAACTACAAGACGGCAGCTTCTGAGCTGAATGTGTCTGTCAATACGATTTCTTTTCACGTCCGACGTATTTACGAGAAGCTGCAGGTTCACTCGAAATCAGAAGCAGTGGCAAAAGCGCTCCGAGCGTATTTGATCAGGTAGCATACAGACAAGGAAACCGACTTCCCCGCCCACGTCTTCTATTTGGCCGCCACGAATCAGTGGCAGATTCTCCTGTAACTCGTCGCTTTGGTGTGATTTTTGAGCCGAAGCGGCGGAAGTCCTCGATGACTGACATACGACCGTATCGTCGTTCGGGGTAACTTCGACTCACGAGTTCTTTCGTCGCTTGTGTCGCTAGTGGCCTCGGTCCGCTTATGAACCGGCCATGTTTGTGCGAACAAGCCTAAGCTGTGTGGTCAATAGACATCGTTTCCAGTTACCTTGTACCGAATGGCTACGGAGATCGGGAAGCGATTGCGATGGGTTCAGCTGGCTGAGCAAGGAAAGAGTTGCGCACAAGTTTGTCTGCAATGCGGCATCTCTCGACCGACGCTACGAAAATGGGTTGCGCGATATCGTGCGGCCGGGCCGGACGGCTTACAGAGCCAGAGCAGACGACCACATCGTTCGCCAGCCAGAAAGGTGTCTGAGCAGGAACGAGCATGGATCGCTGAGTTCCGGCAGCGCGGTCTCGGATCTCGCCGGATCCAAAGCGAGCTGAAGCGAAATTATGACCTAGAGCTTTCTCGCCCCACCCTCGAAAAAGTTTTCCGAAGCTTGGAGCCTCGGCCTCGTCTGGCGCGGAAAATGAAGCGCAAGCACCTAAACCGGTACGCAAAGGAAATTCCCGGCGAGAGAGTGCAAATGGACACGTGCAAGATCGCACCGGGCCTCTATCAATACACCGCGATTGACGACTGCACGCGCATTCGGGTGCTAGCTCTATACAAGCGTCGTAGCGCGGCAAATTCGCTGCTATTTCTGGAAAAGGTTGTCGAGGAGTTTCCCTTTCCGATCCAAAGAATACAAACCGATCGCGGCCGCGAATTCTTTGCCTATGCGTTCCAGGAGAAGCTCATGGAATATGGCATCAAGTTCCGTCCTTTGAAGCCGGCTTCCCCCCACCTAAATGGCAAGGTGGAGCGGTCGCAACGTACCGATTTAGAGGAGTTCTACGCAACCGTGGATTTACGTGCCGAGGATCTGGCGGAACGCTTGGATGATTGGCAGGTCCATTACAACGAGTTTAGAGTGCACGGCTCGTTGGATGGTCGTACACCTTGGCAAGTCTGGTACGAGCGAGCGCGCCTGACGCCGCTGTGTGAAGAGGTCGAAGCCCTGTACGACGAGTGCATCGAACGGATCAGACATCCCGACTACCGCATCGACTTGCAACTGGGCACCAACCAACAACAGCTAGGACGAAAACATCTTTAGGATGGGGACTCTGCCCCCATCCCCCCGAGATTTTTCGCTTTGCGCCAGGATTTATTGCGGTTTTCCGGCGGTTGTAGGAGATCTAAACTCAGGACGTGAGTGGTAGCGAGCGATGCCGCGTGCTTTGTCCTCGGATCTGCGAAGTCGGGTCGTGCATGCCTGTCAAGGTGGCGAACTCACTCAGGGTGAGAT
>DATIMM010000097.1:0-3027 GCA_035475295.1 Bryobacteraceae bacterium | reverse complement strand
GGCGTCGCCTGTTACCGTGCAGCAGGCGGTGTTTCACTCGAAGGGCCAGCCGGTGGATTTCCAGGTGATGCGGAATGGACATGTGGAGAGCTTGACCATCACACCCACACCCACCAAAGATCCTAAAATGCCGTTTCACATCGGCGTAGGGTTCAAATTGCCGGTGCAAATGGTGAAGCTGGGCGTCGGTTCGGCGCTGCAGCAATCGCTCCACTTCAACAAGCAGAACGCGCTGATGGTGTTTCAGGTGCTTGGCGGTATTGTAGAGCGGCGCGTTTCACCAAAATCGCTATCCGGGCCGATCGGCATCGCGCAGATGTCGAGTGCGGCGGCGCAGGCAGGCGCGTGGAGCTATCTTTTCCTGATGGCGTTTGTTAGCCTGCAACTCGCAATTTTCAACCTGCTACCCATCCCGATCCTGGACGGCGGAACACTACTGATGCTGATTATCGAAATGCTGCTGCAGCGCGAGGTGAGCCTGCAGGTGAAAGAGACCATCTTCAAACTGGGGTTTGTGTTTCTGATGATGGTGGTGGTGTTCGTGATCTACAACGATCTGAGCCGGGTACTGACGAGCAGCTAACGGACCGGGCCGGCAGCTAACGTTAGAAATAGCATTCGCCGGTAAGCGTACCGTCACCGTTTCGGCTCTGGCTTAAATTGCTGGAACGGACGACAAAAATCTGCGGCCCGATTCACGAGGCACTCTGTTTCTCGAAAATCTGCTTCGCGACCTCAGGTATGCGCTACGGGTTTTCTCTCACAGCCCAAGTTTCGCACTTGTCGTTGTAGTCACCTTGGCATTGGGCATCGGCGCAAAGTGATAGCTGAATTCAGAGTCTCGTTATTTACAGGATGTGCCGCGCCTGTTAACGGAATCCCTCGACGAGCATCAACTGGCTACCCTCAAGCTGGCTCTTTCCATATAAGAGCCAACGCTCATCGGGCGAAATGGCCAGTCCGGTTTGAGAATGAACAGGCTCCGGGAGCACGCCAATCACCTTGGTAGCGCCGGTGGTGAAATTGAGGTATTTCACGGCTCTCGGCGTGCCTAGATCTACGAAATATGCCCCGTGCATTCCGAGCCTGAACTGCATTTCGCCTTTCGCGGCTAGCACCACAGTTTCCTGTCCACCACTCGGCGGAACTCGGCACAATGCACGGTTATCGGATGACAAATAGTAAACGTAAGCGCCATCAGCCGATTCCATCTGATTGCATCCACCCTGTCTGGTTATCTGAATTTCGGGACCGCCCGCGGCAGGCTTTTTCCAAATCTGAGGACCGCTGTTCTGTGAGGCGCAGTAATAGATCCACCTACCATCATGCGACCAACTGGGCCTGATGCTCGAAGCAGCGCCTCCCGTGAAACGGACAGGTTTACCCCCCTTGCGAAGGCATTACATAAACCTGCCATTTTCCCGCCGCGTTGCTGTCGAATGCAATTTGGCGGTCGTCGGGAGACCATACCGGGCTGCCCGACCAGACTTTCCCGAATGCCGTTAACTGCGTTATCTCGGAGCCGTCCGCCTTTGCTGTCCAAAGCTCTTCATTGCCGGTTTGGTCCGATTCAAACGCGATGCGCTTCCCGTCGGATGAGTAAGACGGTCGGGCCTCGTACCTGGTCGATGCGATAAACGGATCGGGTGCTATGTGGTCAGCGCTGCGCAGATCCGCTCGCCATATATCCACATCGCCCGAATAGTGTGTGAACACCAGCCGTTGTGCTGTTTTCGATACCGCTACTTCTTCAGGATCGTCATCATTCACGTTCAGGTTGGCGGGTTCACGTTTTGAGTCGACGGGAACTCTCCAGAGTTCCATGGAGCCTCGCCGATCGGAGGACACCACCAGATCATGACCATTGGGGGCCCACGCTATTCCGCCGATGTGGGCGCGGTCGAAGTGTACCGATCTAGGCGTCCCCACAGGAAGCATGTCAGCGGAGAGGTTCACCACGAATAAGTTACTGTCTGGGAGCGCCAGGGAGTGAGCAAAGGCGAGAGTCCGACCGTCGGATGATAGGGCCAGTCCACCGTCACCGCTGGACACAGGGAGGTTGCCTTGGCCACCGGCAGTTGCCGAGTCGGCAAATAGTGTTAGCGGCTTTCGTTCGCCGCTTTCGACGGAGATCCGAACGATTCGTACCGTATCCGACGGACCCTGTTCCAGCGTCAATAGCCATTTGTCATTTGGAGACCAAGCTAGAAGAGGCGCGGACGGTGTCCAAGTGCCGCTAACCAAAAACGCTGCTGCATCTAATCGCAGGTGAGTCAACTCTCTTTCCGGTCCGCCCAGCGAGGGAATCAGCATGACGGCAGTGTTCAAAGGCTCTCGAGACCTGAGGAACGCAATGTAGCGGCCGTCTGGCGACCAGGCTGGGGCGAAATCGTTGCCCTCACCTGTGGTCAGGCTTATCGGCTCGCTCGAGCCAATAAGCTTGACATAGATTTTCGATCTCCGCTTGCCGATTTCTTGCCAGGTAAAAGCGACCCGGGATCCCTCCGGCGAAAATGTCGGCTCCGATTGAAACCCCGTATAGGTTGTGAGCGGGACGGAAGGAGGCAGAACGTCAACGACGGAGTTCTTCCGCTCGCGATGCGCTTCGTAATAGAGCGCGCCCGCTCCGATTGCCACCAAAGAGAGTGCTGCGGCGGCGAACCGGACCAGGCTGTAAACTCTGAAGCGCGGTTCCCGCGCCTCCTCAGTAGCGGGAGTTGAGACGGGTTGGCCGGCAACATTGACGGGAGCGATGAACCGGTATCCACGCCGCGCTTGTGTCTCTATAAAACGTGGATTGTCAGCCGAGTCCCCTAGGGCTTGCCGCAGCTTCGCCATCGCTGCGTTGAGACTGCGGTCGAAATCCACGAAAGTGTCGGCCGTCCGGAGTGCCTGTCTGAACTGCTCTCGCGTGACCGTCTGGCCAGGTCGCTCCAACAAAATCGTCAGGATGCGAAACGGCTGCTCCTGCAGTCTGATCCTTCGCCCTTCCTTCATCAGCACACCCTGGGCAAGGTCCAGTTCGAA
>DATIMM010000096.1:0-17307 GCA_035475295.1 Bryobacteraceae bacterium | reverse complement strand
TGCTGGGCCAAATGGTGCCTTTCGATCCCCAGGAAACGTTTGTCCACGGCGCGCTCAACTCCGCCGTTGCTATCCCTTTGTTTCTGATCCTGGATCGCATGAAGCTCTCCAGCACTCACTGAAGCGGCGTCTGATACGATTCCAGTTTGCTCAAAGCAAAACTCTTCCTACTTCTGCCACTGCTTTCCGCCGCCTCGCCGGGAGCAGATCACACCGGATGGTCCACGTACGGGGGCGGTCCCGATAACACGCACTACTCTGCCCTTGCGCAAATCAATCGTGCGAATGTCTCGCGACTCCAAGTCGCCTGGCGTTTCGACACGCATGACGAATTTCCGGGCTCTGAGATAGAGTGCAACCCCATTGTCGTGGACGGCACGCTGTTTGCCACCACTCCCAAGCTGCGCATCATTGCGCTGAATGCCGCCACGGGAAAGTTGAAATGGAGCTTCGATCCCAACAAGACAAACCCGGTAGTTGGAAAAATGCGGAACCGCGGCGTGGCGTACTGGAGTGATCCCAGCGGCAAAGATAAACGCATCTTCTTCGCGTCGAAGGAATACCTGTACGCGCTCGACGCCTCCAGCGGAAGACTCCTGGATCAGTTTGGGGATAACGGCCGGATCGACCTCAGCCGCGATTTAGGACGCGACAACAGCCAACTTTTCATTACCGCTACCAGCCCTCCGATTCTGTACAAGGATTTCCTGATCGTCAGCACCGGCATCAGCGAGACCCTGCCGGCGCTGCCTGGTGATATTCGCGCCTACGACGCCAGGAGCGGCAAGCTCCGCTGGTCCTTCCACACGATTCCTCATCCCGGCGAACTGGGGTACGATACGTGGCCCAAAGATGCCTGGAAGTACATCGGCGGCGCAAACAACTGGGCCGGCATGAGCCTGGACGTCCAACGTGGCATCGTGTTTGTGCCTACCGGCTCCGCCACGTTCGATTTCTACGGGGCGAATCGCCTGGGTGATAATCTTTTTGCGAATTCCCTGATCGCGTTGGATGCCGCTACGGGAAAACGCATCTGGCATTTTCAAACAGTACGGCACGACCTTTGGGACCGCGATCTGCCGGCGCCTCCAGCGCTTGTCACCGTCGTTCGCAATGGGCATCGCACCGATGCCGCCGCGCAAGTAACGAAGTCGGGCTTCGTTTTCCTCTTCGATCGAACCAACGGCAAGCCGCTCTTCCCGATCGAATACCGCGCCTATCCGCCGAGCGACGCTCCAGGCGAACGCGCCGCCACGACCCAACCGCTTCCTACAAAGCCCCCGCCCTTCGCGCGGCAGGCACTCACGGAGGACATGCTCACCACGCGCACTCCCGAAGCTCACGAAGCGGTGTTACAGCGCTTTCGTAAGCTCCGCAGCGCCGGCCAGTTTATTCCGCCCAGTCTTCAGGGCACCGTGATCTTTCCGGGCTTCGATGGAGGCGCCGAATGGGGTGGCCCGTCCTTCGATCCTGAGACCGGACTTCTGTACGTGAACGCAAATGAAATGGCCTGGATCTTGCGCCTGGTGGATCGCTCATCCACCACGCACGCCAACGACGGTCATGGCCTTTACTTAAAGGAATGCGCCAGCTGTCATAGACCCGACAAAAAAGGAGCTCCTCCCGAATTTCCTTCTTTAGCCGACGTCTCGACTCGTCTTAACGAGCCGCAAGTGGAGAAGATGATCCGGCAAGGTGGAGGACGAATGCCCTCCTTTGCGCGCCTTCCCGCAGCCGATATACACGCCATCGCGCAGTGGGTCTACACTGGCGAAAACATTCGAACATCAACTGCCAAAGAAGACGACCCGCGTATCAATCAACGCTACGGGATCGATGGCTACAACAAATTTCTGGATCCCGACGGTTACCCGGCAATTCAGCCTCCCTGGGGAACACTGACGGCCATCGACTTGAATACCGGGCGCTTTGTCTGGAGGGAGCCCTTTGGCGATTACCCGGAGCTGGCGGCGCATGGCGCGAAAGATACAGGAAGCGAAAACTATGGCGGCTCCGTCGTGACAGCCGGCGGATTACTGTTCATCGCCGCCACCAGCTACGATCCCAAAATCCATGCCTATGACAAGAAAACAGGCCAATTACTTTGGGAAGCGGAGCTCCCGGCGGCCGGAAACGCGACTCCCGCCGTTTATGAAATCGACGGCAAGGAATATGTTGTGATCGCGTGTGGCGGAGGCAAATCCAAGGCACCCTCCGGCGGCAGTTATCTGGCGTTCGCGTTGCCCTAGGTTATAAAGTACCGCGAGCCGCGGATCCTCTGTTGGAGATCTTTGACCAGCCATACCGGACCGAGTCTTTGACCTGATCCCAAGTACTTCCCGGGTTCCGCCGCAGATACTCAGAGCGGAGTTCCGGCTCGATCTCATCGAAGGACCGGCCCCGGTATTTTGCGTCGCTTGCCGCCTCTGAGCCGTAGTGGTAAGCAGGCGCATACGCACTGTAATCCCGGCCCAAAGAGCCCGGTCCACTTTCGAAGTGCCGGCGGAAATCGGCTTCGTCGCTAAGTGTTGCAGGCCCTGACGTCGGCACCACTCTCACGCGGGACGGAGTCGAAGCCGGTTGCACCGGAGCCGCCACACTCTGGCGCACTGGAACGTCGTGCGGCACCGGACTCGGCTCTGGCGGCCGTTCTGCCAGGCTGCCCAAGGTAACTCTACGATTGGTGGATTCGGTTGTGGAGTAAGGGCGGTCGCTCGAAGCAAAGTCCGCTTTCGCCTCGGAGCTGGACGAAACATCATCGGCTCCGGTCTGTTTCAACAGACTCTTTGCCTTAGATACCCATTCGCTGTTGTCGCAGTGCACCGACGCCAGGATTCCGCCTTTGCGAATATGCCCTTCAAATCGCTTCGCTTCGTATTCAGGAATGCCCATTCCGATCAGAGCCCCGATAATGCCACCCACCACGCCTCCCGAGCCCACCCCCGTCAGCGCTCCGATGATGGGTCCGGCGGCGATCAGAGGGCCTAAGCCGGGAATGGCTAATGCACCGATGCCGACAAGCAGCCCAAACGTTCCGCCGATAGCACCGCCCGCGATCACGCCGGCCGTGGTACCTTCGGGCGCCTTAGTTTCCTTCGTGTGTGCAAAGTCTTTGGTGCCCGAATTATCCTGCATTAAGACCGAAATGTCTTCCTTGCGGAAGCCCGCGCCAATCAGCCGGTCAACCCCGGCTTCTGCCTGACTCCGATGAGAGTAAATCCCATAGACTACCGAGTTCCTTCCCGCCATGTACCTTCTCCTTTTGAATCTACGCTGCTCTTGAAAGTAAGAGGGGGAGCGTGCCCCGCCAGTTTCGGCCGAAATCTTCGGGAACAGCAATCCGCAGGAAAGGGCACACCGGCCACGAGGTTAGTATTCTGAGACGGAGCATGCCATCCATCGAGGTAATCCTGATCGTGACGGCGGCCCTTCTCCTGCTGGGCGTCCTGGCAAGCAAGGCGTCCAGCAAGCTGGGTGTTCCCGCACTTCTATTGTTCCTCGGGATCGGGATGTTGGCGGGATCGGAGGGCCTGGGAGGCATCCCGTTCGACAACGCAAAGCTGGCTCAATCCGTCGGCGTGGTTGCGCTCGCGTTCATTCTCTTTGCAGGCGGCCTGGACACGGACTGGCATGCGGTCTCCAGCGTGTTGTGGCGAGGATTAAGCCTGGCCTCGCTCGGTGTCTTCATAACGGCGCTGCTGGTTGGCTGGTTCGCTACTCACGTCTTCGGCATGTCCTGGATGCAGGGTTTGCTGCTGGGCTCGATCGTTTCCTCGACCGATGCCGCAGCTGTCTTCTCTGTCCTTCGTTCGCAGCACATCTCTTTAAAGGGAAAGTTGCAACCCCTTTTGGAGTTAGAGTCGGGAACCAACGATCCTATGGCCGTGTTTCTGACCATCGGCATCATTCATTTACTCACAACTCCTGGAGAAAAGGCCCTCTATCTGGTTCCTCTATTCTTCAAGCAGATGTTAATTGGCGGCGCTGTGGGCTGGGGAGTAGGCAGAACGGCAGTGCCGCTCATCAACCGGTTGAAACTGGACGCGGAAGGTCTCTATTCGGCCCTCACAGTCGGCCTCGTGCTGCTCACCTATGGTGCGACCACTGCCATTGGTGGAAGCGGCTTTCTGGCGGTTTATCTGGCAGGCCTTGTGATGGGAAATGGGGACTTCGTCCACCGTCGCAGTCTGACCAGGTTTTATGATGGCCTGGCTTGGCTCATGCAGATTGTTCTGTTCCTTGTTTTGGGGCTGTTGGTTTACCCGACGCAATTGCTTCCGCTGACCGGGGCTTCGGTGATGATTGCTGTCTTCCTGGTTGTTGTGGCCCGTCCTGTCAGCGTGTTTATCAGCCTGGCGTTCGCAAGGCTCAGCATTCGCCGCAAGCTGCTTATTTCGTGGGTCGGCTTGCGAGGCGCAGTTCCGATCGTTCTGGCGACATTTCCCCTGCTGGCGGGTGTGCCGAATGCAGAACTTTATTTCAATGCCGTCTTCTTTATCGTGCTGATTTCGGTCCTCCTGCAGGGCACGACGATCCGATGGGTGGCCAAAAAGCTGAGACTCCAGGTCCCATCTCCGGCAACCGACCGGCGGTTTCCTTTGGACGTGCTCCCTGCGGGAGAAAATCGCAGCGAAGTTGCGCAGATTGCAGTCGGAGAAGGATCCCGAGCAGCGGGGAAACAGATCGTGGATTTGCATCTTCCGCGCGGAGCGCACATTATGCTGGTGACTAGAGGGAGCGAGTATCTGGTCCCGCGGGGCAGCACGAGGCTTCAGGTGGGCGATCTTTTATCCGTCTTGGCTAGTCCCGAGGCTCTGTCCAGAGTTCATTCGATGATGACCCCGGCCGCAGCGGCCGCCACGGCTCACGAGTCTGGATGACGGTCCCCTCCTATTTCATCAGTTTCGCAAGATTGTGGCTGCCGCGAATATCCACTCCGCGAAACACGGGCAACTGAAGGAAATGATGTGCGGCAACACCAGACCGCGGCTCCAGCAACAGGGCTTGGCGACCGCATTAATGCGACAGCGACTGCGCAATCTATGCTATCTTCACCTTTTCACTGTTTGCTCGCCCTTGTATTTTGAGGTACTTATTTGAGCCTGTTAGCAACCAAACCAATCGACCGCATTCTAGACGAAAGCAATGAAGCCCAACATTCCCTAAAACGGACCCTGGGGGCAGGCGCGTTGGTCGCCTTGGGAATCGGCGCTGTTGTGGGCGCGGGTATTTTTTCTTTATCGGGCGAGGTGGCGGCAAACAACGCCGGCCCGGCTATCGTCCTCTCGTTTATCGTTGCCGCTATCGGATGCGCCTTTGCCGGACTCTGCTACAGCGAGTTCGCCACTATGATTCCGATCGCGGGCAGCGCTTATACGTATGCTTACGCCACCATGGGCGAGTTTATCGCGTGGATCATCGGGTGGACATTGGTCCTGGAGTACGCAGTCGGCGCGGCAACTGTTTCCGTTAGCTGGTCGAGCCACGTTTATTATCTTCTCCAGCGCTTCGGTATCGGCTTTCCGCCGCAGTTGGCCGTCTCGCCTTTTGACACCATGACGCTTCCCGACGGCAGGGTCATTCATGGAATCATCAATTTGCCTGCCGTATTCAGCATTTGCCTCATTTCGATTATTCTTATCCGCGGCATCTCGGAATCGGCGCTCGTGAACAACATCATCGTCGTGCTGAAAGTCGCGGTTGTGTTGGTATTTGTTGGCATCGGCTGGGCATACATTAATCCGGCGAATCACGTTCCGTTTCTCCCGCCCAACACCGATGGCACCTTTTCCGGGCACTATGGCTGGTTTGGCGTTTTTCGGGGAGCGGGCATCATCTTCTTTGCCTATATCGGCTTCGACGCTGTTTCCACAGCGGCGCAGGAGACCAAGAATCCGCAGCGCAATATGCCCATCGGCATGATCGGATCGCTTGCCATCTGCACGGTTCTTTTTATTCTGTATGCCTACACTCTAACCGGCATCGTGCCGTACCGGCAGCTGCACTCCGCGGCGCCCATCACGCTGGCGCTGGCGAAGATGCCTTATCCTTGGCTTGGTGTGGCGATGGATCTGGCGGTTATTGCCGGACTGACTTCGGTGATGCTGGTGATGTTGTTAGGGCAAAGCCGCGTGTTTTATTCGATGTCCCGCGATGGCCTTTTGCCGAAACTCTTCTCCGATGTTCATCCTACCTTCAGAACTCCCTGGCGGTCAAACCTGCTGCTGATGCTATTCGTCTCCCTTTTCTCCGCATTGACCCCCATTGCAACTTTAGGCGAGATGACCAGCATCGGGACGCTGACGGCCTTTATTCTGGTGTGCATCGGGATCATCATCCTGCGGAAAAAGCGCCCCGACCTGCCGCGCCCATTCAAGACGCCGCTGGTTCCCCTGGTGCCCATTCTCGGAGTGATTTTCAATTTGCTCCTGATCGCGAGTCTCAATCCTTATAACTGGCTGCGGTTTGTTGTCTGGCTCGTCATCGGACTGGGTGTGTTCTTTGGATACAGCCGCCGTCACAGTAAGCTGACGGCAATCGCTGACCCAACATCACATCCGGCGGAATCGCTCGGCGACTGACACCCAATCGCTCGGTTCGGCGTCATAGTGGTGTGAAACTGCTGCCGCTGGTGCTGTTGCTAACGTGCTCACTGGAGGCGCAAACTGCCTCGACAGAAAAGCCGGTTGTTCTTCAGGATGTGCAATTAATAGCGGGCAGCGGGTATGCACCTGTAAAGCACGCGTCAATTCTCATCGAGAACGGCAAGATTTCACAGATCATCAGCTACGGCGGCGGCCAGTGGCCTGCAGATGCGAACGTGATCAAGCTGACAGGCAAAACTGTAATGCCCGGGATCATTAACGGCCATGGGCATCTGGGGCTGACGCAGGGCACAACCGTCGGACCCCAAAACTATACTCAGCAGAACATAGAACGCCAGATCCGGCAGTACGAGCGATATGGTGTCACCACGATGATCTCGCTCGGCATGAACAAGGACCTGCTCTACGGGGTCATGATGCAACAGAAGCAGGGAAAGCTGGAAGGAGCAACTATTCTGTCAGCCGACCGCGGCATCGGGACGCCCGGTGGCGTTCCGGCAGTAGACGTCGGCCCCGATCAACTCTATCGCCCGGCAACCCCGGAAGAGGCACGAAGGAATGTGGACGAGATGGCAACCCGCCATCCGAGCCTGATCAAGATTTGGGTGGACACCGGTCTCGGGAAACTTCCCGCGCCCAATCCGGACGTATACAAAGCCGCCATTCTCGAGGCGCACAAGAAGCGTCTACGGGTTGCGGTCCATGTCTACTATCTGGCCGATGCCAAACGCGTCGTCGAAGATGGCGCGGATATTTTGGCCCATAGCATTCGCGACCAGCCGGTGGATGACCAGATGATCCAGTTGCTTAAGCGTCATCGTGTGTACTACATCCCCACGCTGCAACTGGAGGAGTCGTTTTTCGTTTACGCCGACCGGCCACCCTGGATGAGCACCGCTTTTTTTAAGAACGCTCTGAACCCGGAACTTGCGGTGCAGTTCCAATCGCTGTCTTACAAGCAAAAAGTGACGCAGGACCCGACCACGGCTATTCACCGGGATGCGTTGAAGACCGCTATGGCCAATCTCAAGCGGCTACAGGACGCAGGCGTGATGATTGCTTTCGGGACAGACTCCGGAGCAAATTCCTATCGGATTCAGGGTTTCGCCGAACATCGCGAGCTGCAACTGATGGTACAGGCAGGACTAACGCCGTTGCAGGCGATTCATTCCGCTACCGGCGTCACGGCCCAAATGTTGCATATCGATACGAAGGTTGGAACAGTCCAGGCGGGCAAACAGGCCGATTTGATTGTGCTGGACGGCAACCCCTCTCAACAGATTGCAGACACCGAGAAGATCGCCATGGTCTTTCATAACGGGCGCGAAGTAAGCGGCAACAAAGAGTCCTCAACCCAATAGCTTTGCCATTTTCTCGCGCAAATGTCTTTCGGCGCCTTCGCCAAAACCCTTGACGATCTCTTCTGCCGTACGCCTGTGCGACAGGAGTCCCACGGCCTGACCTGCATAGATCGAAGTCACGTCGTAGTTTCGGGCCTCTGCTCCCGCCCGAAACCGGGCGAGTTCTTCTTCGTTCTGAATCAGCTCGTCTTCATGGCCGTGCCAACGCGCCGCAAATGAGTTTAGCAGAGCACGGCCGGGAAACTGTGGGGGCCACGGGAGGCGGTTGGCGCGATCAAAGACCGGCGTCAGGATTGTGCGGGTCTCATCGGCCTCTGTGATCCGTTCCCGTGCGGCATCCGTCACCACTGCCTCGGGAGAAAGCAGAAAGGGAGTTCCCAACCAACCCCCATTCGCACCAGCGGCTAAGACGCCCGCTAACCCTGCTGGCGATGCAATTCCACCGGCCGCGACAACGGGCACGTCTACCGAGTCCAATACGATCTGCAGCAACGGGAGGGTCGACGCATACCCAGTGTGTCCGCCGCTCTCGGTGCCTTGAGCAACGATCAAATCCGCACCCGCTTTCGCGGCATCCACGGCAGCACGCCGGTTGTTGACTTGCGTCGCTATGAGGATACCGGCGCGGTGCACTTCGTCCGCATAGGGCGCCACTGAACCAAACGAAATGGCCAGGAGAAAAGGCCGCTGTCGAATTGCCGCATCCAGCAATTCCGGGCGGATTTCAATCGCCCACGCCATCAGCCCGAGGCCGAATTTTGCGGAGCCTGTGTTTCCTCGTGCAACGGAGGACTCGCGCTCGATCATCTCCACCGAATCCTTGAACCCAACGCCGATCATTCCGAGCCCGCCTGCTTGACTGATCGCATGAGCCAATCGCCCGTGTGCAACGTTCGCCATCGGCGCGCCTAGAATGGGGTAGCGCAGACCCCATTCGTCTGTCAGATAAGTGTGCAGCATAGAGCTTCTAGTTCATCCACTCGCGTTTCCTGATCGTGGCACCGCAACTATAACGGGTACACGCGAACTATTGTCCGACGGGCGTATCGGACGCGCTCTTCGGCAGCCGGATCCGTAAGATCCGTTCCCGTGCGCGTTCTTCCTGCAGGTTGCGGACCCGGGCTTTGAGGAGATGCTCAAGCGAGATAATGCCGATGATGCGACGATGATCTTCTTCTTCAACCACCGGCAGGCACCGGAGATTCACCTCGGCCATACGATTCACAACATTGCGTAGCGGCTCGTTCGGGAATGCAACAACGGGAGTCTTCACCAGCGAATCCGTAAGCCAGCAGGGATCTTCGGAGTCCGAAGTATGCGAAAGCAGCTTCAGCAGCTTCGACCGGCCAATCACCCCTGTCAATTTGCCTTCCCCGTCGAGGACGGGAAACAGTTTCTGTCCTCTGGGACGTCGATCCACATTCAGCAGATCGCGAATCTGGGATACCGAAGCCGAGGCATAAAGTGCGATAAACTTCGTACGCATTACCTCGCGAACAAAGAAGATTTCCAGCGGATCGATCGAATACTCTCTGGTCAAGTGATACCCGCGGCGCGCTATTTTTTCCGTCAGAATGGACCGTTTTAGCAGAAACACGGTCACAGCGTATCCGCAGAAGCAAGCAATCAGAAGGGGTAAAAGCATGTTGAAATCGTTGGTCAACTCGAGGGCGAAGACAACCCCCGTGAACGGCACTCGCATCGTACCGGCCAGGGTCGCGCCCATGCTCACGAGCGGCCAGAAGCCTGCACCCAAGCCTGGGAGAAACATCCCTTCCACCCCACCGAGTGCCGCGCCTATCATCAGCAACGGCGCGACGACGCCCCCCGATGTTCCCGACCCGAGCGAAATTGCCCAGATTAACGATTTAACGATCAAAACACCTGCCACCAGCGTGAGCGGTACGTTACCCTGCAGCAGAACTCCAATGACGTCATAACCTACGCCCAGCGCCTGCGGGAAAATGAATCCGCCAACACCGACGAACACTCCCCCAATGGCGGGCCACCACATCCAGTGAATCGGAAGCTTGCCGAAAGCATCCTCGGCGGCATAGACGGCAACGGTTAGCAAAAGCGAAAGGAGGCCGGCGATAATTCCCGCGCCAACGCAACCAGCGATAGCGGTGAGCCCGATCACTGCCGGATGGTGAGGGACCGGGAAAATCGGCCCGACTCCCAAGACGTACCTGCGCGCAACCCCGGCAGTTGCGCTCGCGAGCGCAACGGGAATGAGACTCCTCGGCTTCCATTCGAATAAGAGCAGTTCGACTGCAAGTAGCGTGGCCGATAAAGGCGCAGCGAAAACGGCCGCCATCCCGGCCGATGCACCGGCCACGAGCAGCGATTTCCGTTCGGCGCCCGTGAGGTGAAAGAACTGTGCAATCATCGAGCCCGCTGCGCCACCGGTCATAATGATGGGGCCTTCGGCTCCAAACGGGCCGCCAGAACCGATCGAGATGGCCGCTGAGACTGGCTTTAAGAGCGCCAACTTCGGAGCGACGCGGCTGCCGCTCATCAGGATCGACTCGATAGCTTCGGGCATCCCATGCCCTCTAATCTTCTCCGAGCCATATCGCGCCATCAATCCAACAATGAGCGAACCAATCACCGGGATAAAAATTGCAATCCAACCGAGATGGCTTCCCGCCGGAGACGAGAGCGCGGTATCCCAACGCTGGTAATAAAACAAGTTCGTGACCAGCCCGATCAGCTTCAAAAGAAGCCAGGCCAAGCCGGTGCCGATCAGTCCAATGAAAATCGCAAGAATGGAAATCGGGACGGTCCGCGTGGTGACCGTGAAGTCTCCCAATTCGGCCTTATGCGTCTGCTTTTTTGCGGCATTTGTACCTTTTAGGGCACCGGGGTCGCTCGCCAACTTAATCGTCTCCCCGAGCAAAAAACGGCTCTTTACCAGCCAGCATCAATCGCTCGTCCAGTGCCGCCATGACCAGTTGTTCTTCCATCTCCGAAAGCCCCTTGGCATCCTTCTCTATACGCGCGAGCAGGCCTTTCATGCGGCCAGGCGACAGATCCGTCGGCATAGCTAACGAGTATGCAAACAACGCGTCGGAGCGCAGATCCTCGTCGTCAAACAACTCGCGGAGATGAGACAGTTCGCTCTTCAGTCCGTAATACCCCACTCCCCACACAGCTCCCCGGCGGACTTCCAGATCGGCATCGTGCAGATGCTTCGCGAAGTAATCCCGGAAACTCGGATGCATGGAGCGCCACATCGCTTCCAGCGCCTTCGCCCGCCCCTCGCCTCCGGTGTAAAAGTCGGCGATCGCTTTGCGCACCTCGTTGCGGTCCGCCTCCGGTGCAAGGCCGACAAGCAGACCGCCGCGCTCTTCTACATCCAGATTCGGCTTTCTTAAGGCGTTCAACATCGCCTCGATCACTTCCGGCTCATCGGTTGCGTTCGTCAGTGCTTCCCAAGCGCGCGCGCGAACGGCAGAGGAGTCGTCGCTTGTCGCCAGTTTCAGCAGACGCTTTCGCAGGTCAGGCGAAATGTCGCGGTTAAAAAAGGAACTCGCCGCAGCGGCGCGAATGGAGCTGACCGGATGTTCTAGAAGTTCCGCGCGCTCGTCTTCGTCGATGAGATCCATCGGCAGATCGGCCTCTTCGGGATAAAGCGCCCAAATATCGAACGGCTCATCGGCGGTTTCGGCGGCCTTGTCTTTTTCATCAGCGCGGAGTGTCTCCACTACGCGCGAGATTTCGTCGCGAAGCTCCTGGTCCTCTTCACCCAGGTCAGCAGCCGCCTTCTCAATCGCCGGTATCGCGGCCGGATCACCATAGATCTCCATCAACAGCGCGGTATCCGCGAAATCGTACGGAAGGCGGTCTTCCAGGACCTTCAGAATGCGGCCGTCACGAACGCGCAGGCTGGCCAGAATAAACGCCACCTCGCCGCTCGCCGATTCGTCCTGTTCGTGCAGTTCTTCGTAGAGTGAGAGCAGGGGCTCCAGCGCGGGCTTCCCGATGGCGACCAGGGTTTCCACCGCCTCGTCCGGAATTTCTTCCGGATCTTCCTTTATATAGCGAATCAGAAACGGAATGGCCTCCGGACGGCTCCAGTGGCGGAAAAGCGCCAGCAGTTCGGGAGCGAGGTCCACAGCGTCCTCGGAACGGTCGCGTTCAGCAAAGGCAACCACGGCCGGAAGAGCTTCTTCCTCGCGGTCCAACAGAGCATGAAGAAGCCGTTGATCCAGGCCAAGGTGCCCGTTCGCAGCGGCTTCTAATACGTCGCGCGGGGAGGCTTCGGATAGTTTGGTGGGATCTAGAAACACGTCAATACCTTTTGAGATGAGACAAAAAACAAACGGGGCCAGATGAGTTCCACCCGGCCCCGCCCAATTGATTCAATCGAACCTTTTACTTTACTGCTCAGGCTCAACAACCACGTTGATATCGGTGGAAACGTCGCGATGCAGCCGCAACGACACCTTGTGCTGACCGAGGGTCCGTATCGGCTCATCGAGATGAACCTTGCGACGGTCAATGTGGAAGCGCTGTGCCTCCAAAGCATCGGCAATGTCCTTGGCGGTTACGGAGCCGAACAGATGCTCGTTTTCTCCAACCCGATGACGGAACGTCAGCGTGACGTTGGCCATCAGCTTCGCCAGATCCTCGGCATCGCCCTTGGCCTTGGCTTCGCGCCGGAGATACGCCTCGCGCTCCTGCTCCACAATCTTTTTGTTCGATTCAGTTGCGGCAACAGCCAGGCGCTTCGGCAGCAGGAAATTCCGGGCATAGCCGTTGGCTACTTTGACGACAGAGCCGCGCGTACCCAATTTCTCGACATCTTCTCTCAGAATGACTTCCATAGTTCCTCCTGCTTCCTACACCCGAGAGGCAAAGGGCACCAGCGCGATGTTGCGCGCCTGCTTGATCGCCTCGCTCAAGCGCTTCTGATGGGGAGTACAGACTCCCGAGATGCGGCGTGGAGTGATCTTGCCGCGCTCGGAGATGAAGCTGCTGATCAGCCGCACATCCTTGTAGTTGATGTCGTCGATCTTCTCGACACAGAACCGGCACATTTTTTTGCGCCGGAAATACTGTTTCTTCCCGGTCGCAATGGCTTTGTCGCCACCGGTGGGACGTTGTGATGCCGCAATGGGACGGCCGCCTCTTTGATCTGCCATATTGATGCCTCCTTAGATGGTCCCTTCCGTGGGCTGTTCCCCACCGGGCCTTGCGCCGGCTTCCGCCGGTGCTGCCGGAGCTGGCGGCGCAGGTGTCACGGGCGCGCCGGGCACCGGGGCAGCTGGTTCGCCCGGATGTGACGGGGCTGCCATGGCGGGGGCCGGAGCGGGAGCTGGTGGCTTGCGAGCCGCCCTGGCTTCGCGTGCCTTTCTCCGCTTCTCGAAGAACTTCATCTTCTCGTCGATCCGCACCGTGATGAACTTCATCACCACGTCGGAGACGCGAAGGCGGCGCTCAATTTCCTTTACGATGTCCGCGTTCGCCGTGAACTGAAGCAGGATATATTGTCCTTCGGTTTGCTTCATCACGCGATACGCCAGTTTGCGGACGCCCCACTTTTCGGTTTTGTCGATGGTGCCGCCCGATTGGGTGATCACATTTCTCAGTTGCTCGATCACCGGATCCACTTCTTCATCGGTGGCATCCGGACGAACGATAAACAACTCTTCGTAAATTCTCATTCTTCCTCTTTGGTTATGCCTTTGGCGCGACGATTGAATTTCGTCATGGCCCTACTGGCGCCTTCAGCAACTATGCACTCGATAGCATCGGCGGTGTAAGATACTACCTCCTGCACGTCGTTTTTCATGGTTCGCGCGTAAGGCGCGAGCACATATTCTGCCGCATCGCGAATCGGAAAATCCGGGCGTACACCCACCCGGACCCGAATAAAGACCTCTGTCTTCAGAGCGGCGATGATCGACTTGACACCGTTGTGCCCAGCCGCCGAACCATTTTCCTTGATGCGCAGTCCCGGCCAAGGTAGGTCCAATTCGTCGTGGACCACGATCAAATTCTGGTTCGTCAGTGACCGGTACTTCAAAGCTTCTGAAACACCGGCCCCAGAGTTGTTCATGAACGTCTGCGGTTTAATGAGAACCACATCAACGTCCCTGATTTTTCCCGTGCCCGACAGCGATAGGCCGTCGCGCCTGGAGATTCGAATGCCATAGCGAGCTCCGAGCTCATCGACAACCGCAAATCCGATGTTGTGAGGGGTACCGGAGTAGCGTTCGCCCGGATTGCCCAGCCCGGCGATACAAAAGGTTCTTCTTAGGCTGCTTGCCGCTTCCGGCAAGACTGGAGGGCCAGACATCCGCTAGAGATAAGCCAAGGCTTATTTCTTCTTCGGAGCTTCGGCTTCCCCGCCTTCTTCCTTCTTGCCCTTCTTCACCACTTCCGGTTCAGCGGCAGCTTCGGTCGCGGCCGGCGTCTCTTCCACCCTCGGCGCAACCACGTGCGAAATAACGGCATCAGGCATCGTCAGCAACTTGCGCGATCCGCCCATCGGGATGTCCGAAGCACGAACCGTGTCGCCAATCATCAGATCGGTGACGTTGATAACGAACTGCTCAGGAATGTCGTTGGGCAAGCACTCGATTTCGATTTCGCGGTTGACCACTTCGTAGACGCCACCCTGCAGCTTGACGCCCTTGGGATCGCCCTGCGTGACAACGGGTACCGTGACGGTCATGCGCTCGGTCAAGTCGATCCGCTTCAAATCGGCATGGAGCAGCGAGTCCTTAATCGGATCGAACTGCCAGTCAACGATCATGACCGGAGTGCTGTCGCTTCCCGCCAGGTTGAGGTTAAAGATGGTGTTATGGCCGGCCTTGCTGTTCAGGATCTTCGTCAAATCCTTCGGGCTGACCGCCACCGAGACAGGACCCGTCTTGCCGCCGTAAACCACGGCGGGCACGGAGCCCTTTGCGCGCAACCTGCGGGCTTCATTCTTTCCGCGGGAATCCCGTGATTCCGCGGCAACTGTAATTTCCGTTCTCATTCCTTTACCTCATCACCAGGACGGCGGCCTGCCACTACTTACCGAGCCTCCGGCCCCCGGTTCGAATCTCCGGCTTTGAAGATTAAAGTCTCCACGCCGGCACGTACTACCAAATCTTATATAAACAACGTGCTGATGGAGCCGCCCTGATGGATCGACTGCACCGCACGCCCCAACAGCGGGGCCACCGAAAGCGTTTTTATCTTCCGGCACTCCTTGGCATGGGGCGGCAACGGAACCGAGTTTGTCACCACCAACTCTTTGATAGGAGAGTTCGTAATGCGATCCACCGCTGGACCCGACAAAATCGCGTGGGTAGCGCAAGCCGTTACCGACTTCGCTCCCTGGTTCAGCAAGGCATCCACGCCATTCACCAGGGTTCCGGCCGTATCCACCAAATCGTCCACCATCAGGCAATGTTTTCCTTGAACATCGCCGATGATATTCATCACTTCCGCGACGTTCACATCGGTACGCCGCTTATCGATAATCGCCAGGGGGGCCTTCAGCCGCTTCGCGAAAGAACGCGCTCGCTCCACTCCGCCCGCATCAGGAGAGACCACAATCAGTTCGCCACGGCCATAAATGCCCTGGAAATACTCCACCATTACCGGAGCAGCGAACAAATGATCGACGGGAATATCGAAGAAGCCTTGAATCTGCGCCGCATGCAGATCGAGCGCCAGAACCCGGTCTGCCCCAGCCCGTTCCAGCAAACTGGCGACCAGTTTCGCCGAAATCGGCATACGCGGCTTGTCCTTCCGGTCCTGCCTAGCGTACCCATAATAGGGTAACACTGCCGTGATGCGGTCCGCACTAGCCCGCTTAAAAGCGTCCAGCATCAACAGGAGTTCCATCAGGTTGTGGTCGACGGGGGTGGAAGTGGGCTGCACCAGAAATACGTCTGCGCCGCGCACGTTTTCCTGAATTTGCAGGTGCGTTTCGCCATCCGCAAATTTCTTGATCATCATGGCGCCCAGCGGACAGCCGAGCGCATTGCAGATTTCCTGGGAAAGTTCGGGGTTGGCCGTACCGCTAAATACTTTGAAATCAGTGAACAATGCCCGTGTCGGTTTTGCCGCCATCCTAAACGAATCTCCTCATCCTTTCCCAGCAGACCTGCGCTCTCCCGGCTGAAGGCCTAGCGAGCGGCTCCAAATGTTTCGATATTGCCGCCGCGAAACGAAACGAACCGGGTGAGCCGTTCCTGCAGGAAACCGCTCCACTGCTGCCTGGGTCTCCGCCATTGTGGGGAAAACGCCAAACAGGGCCGAACCACTGCCGGTCATGAGAGCTGGCCTGGCACCTAGCCGCCGTAGTTTGCGTGCCAATGCTGCCAGTTCAGGATGAGCTCCGAAAGCCGCTTGCTCGAAGTCGTTTTTGAGCGGAATTTGGTTTAAGCCCGGACCGTCCAAAGCCCAGGCAACCGACTGAAACTCTCCCAGAATAAGGGACTGGGGAGACGAAGTCAACGGATTAGAATCGTGGATCCGTGTAGGGGCATGAGTGGCACGGTTCAGCTTCCGGTAGGCCTCCGGCGTGGAAACGTGAATGCCGGTCGTAACGATCAGAGCGGCTCGTGACGGCTGGTCCGGCAACGGGTACAACTCCGCGCCTCGCCCCAAGCCAAGGGCAGTGCCACCGTAGAGGAAAAAGGGCACATCGCTGCCTAGCGATTCTCCCAAACGAACCAGATCGGCTTGCGGAATGTGTTTGCCCGCCAGCGCGGGAAGAGCCAGCAGCACGGCAGCCGCATTGCTGGAGCCACCCCCGAGCCCCGCGCCCATGGGGATTTTCTTCCGCAGTACGAAACGAACCCAAGCTTTTACCCGGAGATGGTCCAGGACCAGTTTTGCGGAACGAACTACCAGATTATCGGGGATATCGACCGAACTGTCTAAGTCGATTTGGGTTCGTTTCGCAAAATCGAACTCAATGGACAGAGTGTCCCGTAAGCTGATGGTTTGAAAGACCGTTCGGAGTTCATGGTAGCCGTCGGGGCGCTTATAAAGAACACGCAGGTCCAGGTTCAGTTTGGCGAACGAAGGAACCGCGACCTTCACGACTGATACTGAATCAGCGAAAAGGAATCGTAGCCGTCCAGCTTCTGCCGCCCATTTAAAAATGCAAGCTCAATTACAAAACCAAGCCCGATGACATTACCCTGGAGTTGTTCTATCAACCGTGCGACTGCCGATGCCGTCCCGCCCGTGGCCAGAACATCATCGACGATCAAAACATTCTGGCCCGGCTCGATTCCGTCGGCATGAACTTCCAACCGGTCGGTGCCATACTCCAGGGCATAGTCGATGGACTTGACGACGTGGGGCAATTTTTTCGGCTTCCGCAC
>DATIMM010000095.1:0-10238 GCA_035475295.1 Bryobacteraceae bacterium | reverse complement strand
AGCAGGTTGCGCGCAAAGTGAAACTTGGCGCCCGCCGACTCCCAGCCGCGCTCCGCGTCCTCCCAGCCCACCCACTCGATCAGATTGTCCTCGACCAGCGTGTTATCAGTCGCCATGCCGCCGAGCCCCTCGACACCCATGTAGCGGATGGTGTTGCCGCGCACGATCTGCGAATCGCCGGCATTCTGCACGCGCTCGGCGCTCCAGTGCGGCGCGCCGATGTCGAGCCCCACGCCACCCGCCCATTCGATGGTGTTGCCCTCGATGATCCAGTGATTGCCGCCGGCAGTGGACACCAGCCAGTGCTGCGGAACAGGGTAGCCGTTGCCGGCGTGCTGGAACGTGATCCCCTTTACGCGGATGTAGGCGAGGCCTTTTTGCAGCGGTGCAAACGCCTGCTCGCGAGTGGTGATTTCGATTGTGTGCTCGGCAGGAGTGCCGGCCGGCAGACGCACCTGTATAGCCTGTCCCGAGTTGTCCACCCAGAATCGTCCGTCGGGAGCGCCGCCGATCTCCTGCATGATCGGACCTCCGCGCTTGCGGGGCGGAAGGCCGGTGAGCGGCAGCGGCTTGTCCGGAGGCGGCGGGCCGGGTAGCTGTGCACTAGCCAGTTCGCGCAATTGCTCCACCGGCTCCAGCGGCTTGCCATCCACAAAGACCAAGCCGCGGCGACGGAAATATGGCCCCATGTCTACAGTTGTGGTGTCGAGCCATGCTCGATCAGCTGGCGCGCTGGGCAGCGCGAACGGGTTGTAGGCATCGGGAAACATCGCCTCCGTTAGCTCGTGTTCCCAAGTGGTCACCTCTGGAGCAGCAGCAGCCTGGGCGTTGGGCATGCGGCGGAAGATCGAAACTGCTTTCTCTTGCCAGCCTTCTTTCAGAACCTCCGAGCCTTTAATAAAGACCTTCGCTCCCGGGGCAGCCTCGTAACTGATCATCCGGGTGGCCCCGGTTCCACCGCGCAGCGGCCGGACGCACTCGCGGTATACGCCGGAGGCGATGACGACGCGTTCGCCGGGCTGGAGCACCTGGGCGGCTTTGTTTATAGTGCGGAACGGGCTCTCGAGAGTGCCTGGACCGTTGTCGTCTGCTCTAGCAGAGTTGTTATCGACGTAGTAGGTCTTCGAGAAGTTGAGTGGCTGTTCCCAGGAGACATACTCGGTGCCGTCCGGCAGGCGCGAGTCCGTCGACGCCGCTCGATGAGTCGCTTTGCCCATGGCGACAGAGTTTTGTACTAAGCCGCTGCTAGCAAGGCCGACCATCGCGGCTGTTCCTGCTGCATATTCCAGAAATCGTCGCCGATCTACGCGCTCAGCAGCAACGTGATTCGCTGATGAAGCCGTGTGCGCGAGGGACCGGGTTCTTGCTGATCTCATAAGAGTCGAACTTAGCTTCAAAATCCAGGCAGGAATTCAGTCGTTAATCGTAGTTATCGAAAGCTCGGTCTCCGAACTGTGCCGAACAGTTAAGTGACCGCTAGCTCCGCGGCCCGGCCAGGAGGTGCTGACATCTCCGGGCCGGGCCGCGACCTAGAACTGGTACTTCGCCGCGAGTTGCAGCTGCCGCAGTTGGCCCGCGCTGTTGATACGTCCGAAGTTGGACGAACTCAGGGTCAAAGTAGGCGTACCCCAGTTGGGGTGATTCAGCGCATTGAAGGCCTCGAACCGGATCGAGAGCTGATGCTTCTCGTTGTATGGCATCGCGAACTGTTTGTGCAGTGCGGCATCGAGGTTGGTAAAGCCAGGGCCGGTGAAGCTGCCGCGCTGTAACGTTCCGAAGAATCCGCTTGGAGCATATGCATAAGCAGCTCTATTGACCCAGTCGCTGAGACTCCGGGCGCTTCCGTGCAGGTACGGGCTGATTCCGGTTGGATTAGGCCGATCGAAGTTGCCGAACGGAGGCGCGATACTGGCGTTATCAAACCCGTCCAGCGGAGTCGCGACGCCACCCGTCTGGTGCGTGAAGGTACCGCCCAGCTGCCACCCGCCGATGAGCGCGTCCAGCAGTTTGTTGTTTACGGGCACCAGCTTGCCCGGTCCGATAGGTAGCTCGTATAAAGCCGAGCCAACAATCCGATTTCGGACATCGAATGCGGACGGGCCGTACTCGCATGGAACGCAGTAGCTGTTCTGCGGATACAGGTTGTCGTTCCCCTGGTTCCGAATTCCACTCGTGTCATCGAGAGATTTGGAAAAGGTGTAGGAGGCGATTACGTTGAACCCGTGGTTGAAGCGCCGTGTGGCCTTCACTGCGACAGCGTTGTAATTGCCCGTGCCTTCGTCATGCACGAACTGCAGGCCTCCCACGTTTGCGAACGGGATGCGCGAAGCCACCGGAGTCGGAGTCCTGTTGCCGATATATCCGTAGGGGGTCGCCTGGTTCGCGTTTAGGAATCCATAAAGATGCCGGCTCAAAGCACCCTGATATCCGAGTTCGAACGACCAGTCCGCGCCGACCTGCTGCTGAATATTCAGCAAGTACTGCTCGGTGTAACTGGTTTTGTGATTCACAGCGTTTGCAAACGCTACGCTCGGGCCAAGATTGGAGATTGCGCCACCGCCGGCACCCGGCGTTGCATTAGCCCAGGTCAGGCTGGAACTCCCGTAAGGGGGCGCAGAATCGGTGTTCGTATAGGTTACGCGTCCGGCGATGTTGCGCGCCATGTCGAAGTACGCGTTTCCGATGTCCTGCGTGTAGAAAATGCCGTAGCCAGCCCGGACCACCATCTTCGCGTTGGGCGAGTAGGAGATGCCGAGTCGCGGCGCAAAATTGGTGTACTGGGTTTTGAGAAGCGGTCCGTTCGGCATGAGGCCGTTGCTGCAAACCGGGGGAGGACCAAGTGGTGTAACCCACCTAATCGAAAGGCCCTGGTACACATCGGAAGGAGCGCAGGTGCCCTGGCGCACATAGAAGGGCCATTGGCTTTGCGGGTATGTCGTACTGGTGTCGCCCAGCTTCGGCATGACCTGAAGAGCTACGTTGAAGTTATTGCCAAACGTATCGTTCCAGGGAGGCGTCAGCTCATACCGGAGGCCAGCCGAAATAGTCACGTTAGGCCTTATTTTGTAAGTGTCGTCGACGTAGCCCGCTTCCACATTACGCACGTAATTCGCATCCGCTACAGCAACCGACACCACTGACTGGTAAAGATCACCGAGCAGGAAGTCGGCGAGCGCGTCACCGCCGGACAGCCCCGTACCGGTATGGAATGCCGTAGCCAGCGGTTCAGCAAAGAATTGTCCGCGCGAGAACTGATTACCTAGCTGATTGAAGGTCTGGCGATTGTACTCAAAGCCAAGGCGGAGGGAGTGCTTGCCCTTTTGCCAGGAGACATTGTCGACGATTTGCCACGTTGGGTCGGTTACTACATATGGGCCATCGCCGCCAATGTCCCCGAAAATGCTCCAGATATTCCGTGTTGTCCCGGCGGGGCCGGACGAGAAATTAACAGACGGAATACCCCAGGTTGAGGGGTCGCCTCCGCTCAGGCCGGGGATTTTGACTTCGCCGACAACGTCATGAACGAACGCCGACAACAAGCCATTCGAGTTATAGAAGTAGCTATAGCCGAATCGCGCTTCATTCACGATGTGCGGAGTTGCCGTCCAGGTATTTGAACCCATGTATTGGTGGTAGTTCGTGACGGTCTTGCTGCCTGCTCCCAACAGTCCAGTTGATTCGAGAGTTTCGGTTCCGGAGCTGTAGCGGAATGCATACTGCATCTTCTGCGACTGGACATAGTCTCCACGGATGGTGAGGCTTTGCCGATCCTGCGGGGACGAAGTGGTATACGAATAGTTGTTGCTCACCGAGCAGTTAGTGGCGCTGCATGTGTATGTCGGTGCGTTCGGGGCTGTTCCGAGGTACTTCAGGAGCGCCGTAGAAACCGGGCTGACTCGGTTTGAGGGAATTGTGTTGTTCGGAAATGGCTGGTTTGTGAGCGGATCATAGATGGTGACCGGGTGAACGCCAGCGGTGTCCTGGCTTGTGTAGCCCTGGAAGTTACCGGACGCTATGGCAGCGGTTGGCACGACGGCCTGGCCCTGACCGACTGACCGAACGTGTCTCCACTCGTCATCGATCATGAAGAAGAACTTGTCTCTGCCGTTGTAAATCCTGGGAATCCTAACGGGCCCGTCCAGCTCGAATCCATAGTCGTTCCACTTGAAGGGGAATACTCTGGGAGGAGCGGTCTGGTACGGGAAAAAGTAAGGCTTGGCGTCTACGTAGTTATTCCGGATGTACTCATAAAGAGAACCATGATAGGTGTTGGTGCCGCTCTTGCTGAGCACGTTAACCTGTGATGCCTCATGGCCGTACTCCGCCGAATACACGCCGGTCTGGACCTTGAACTCCTGGATGCCATCGATGGAAGGCAGCCCGACATAGGTGTTGAAGTCAGGATCGGTATTGTTGACGCCGTCCAAGGTGTAGTAGTCGAACATAATGCGCTGACCGCCGACCGAGATCGACTGCGAAGCGCGATCTCCACCCAATCGCGAACCTGCCTGGCCAGAGGACGGCGAAAGCGTATTTACGTTTGACGAAAGCGCCACAAGGCTCAGGTAGTTCCTGCCGTTCAGCGGCAATTGATTGATTTCGGCATTCTCAATCACTGTTCCCGTCGAAGCATTCTCCGCCTGAAGCAATGCACCCGTTGCTGAAACGTCGACGGATTGTGTTACGGACCCGAGCGGCAGCGCGAAGTTGAGTCTTACGCTCTGATCAATCTGTACGTCGAATGTGTTGCTCCGGATGGCCTTGAATCCTTCGTGCCTGACTTGGAGGGAGTACGTTCCGGGCAGGACTTCCGTAAAGGTGTAGTCCCCAGTTCCGGTAGATTTCGTCGTGCGCACCGCTCCGGTTGCGACCTGGGTGAGCGTGACATCGGTGCCGGGGAGGCTGGCTCCGCTCGGGTCACTGAGATGACCGGAAACAGACCCTGACGTCTGCGCCCGAAGGGCAGGGCTGTAGATAAAGGCGAGCAGGAGCGCGATCGTGTATAGGAAGCGGCAAATCAGCGGAGGGCTAAAAATTCGGCGTGACTGGCTGGCGATAAGGCAAAGACAGCGAGACACTGCAGGGACCGTGGAACTTGAATGCATAGAAGAAAGCCTCCGGCGCCCGATAGCAAGGCCGACGTTGATTTCGGGAGACTATATTTCGAGTTGTGTAAGAAAGTCAACGCCTTGCGCGCTTTGATTACACGGCCCGCGACTTATCAAAATGAATGATGATGCATATCGATTTTCTCGATGTGTGTGCAACTCCTGGTGCTGATCGTCAGCAAACGCATGCTGCCGCTCAGTCGCTGTCGAGGCGGATCCCCCCGGTCTATTTCTTGTCGTCACGCTGGATAATCGCAGCAACGGTCTGGCGACAAACGCCGCGTCCGTGCGCGTCATTACGAGCTCGGGCATGTCATCGCCGTCGAGATGCCCCTAAACGTGCTGAACTTCGCGGTGCATTCCAAGCAGTTCAGCGAGCACGAGCAACTCCTGGCTGCTGGTGCTCGGATCTGTACAGATAAGGTTGAGCCGCACTTGCCTCTCGGCCCCCGTTGACATGCGCAACGGGATAAGTTCTCCGGAATCCAAGGCACCTTGAATTCGATACGTTGGAAGCCATCCAAAGCAAAACCCGGAGCGTACTGCATCGACTGCTGCTTCGATCGTCCGGACGCTCAGATAACGTTGGGTGGCCGCGAGCGGTTGTCGTTTTGCGCTTGCAACGCTTGCTGCCTCAATGTTGACAAGGGTGTGCCCAAGCATGTCCGCACGCGATACCTGCCGCTTCTGCTGGTGAAGCGGGTGGTCCCAGCGAGCTACGGCGACGATCCGGATCTCCAATATGGGGTGGACAAAATATTCTCGGGAAACTATCCCGGAGATGCAGAGATGTGCATCGTGCGTCGAGAACTCGACGTCGGGCGCGATCAGAGCACCCTGTTGGAGTTTGAGATGAACGTATGGGAATTGCCGGCTGAATTGGGCCAGCGCGGCAAACAGCCGATGGTTCGGAAAAAGCGAATCGGCGGATAACCGGATCTCCGATTGCCCGCCTGAGGCGAGAGATCGCGCCCTCTGCTCGAGCTGCTCGAAGCCGCTGAGATGCGGCTCGGCCTGTGCGAGCAGCACGCGACCAGACTCGGTGAGGCTCGCCTTTCTGCCCATCACAGTGAAAATCTGGATACCAAGCTTTTCCTGCAGCTTGGCGATCGTGTAGCTGATCGTCGACTGAGAGCGATTCAAGTGCCGCGCCGCTGCGGCATAACCTCCCAGCCGTACCACCGCGCGGACGACGTCCCATTCATCAAGAGTGCTGTTCATATCCAGAGGTGATTATCGGCTTTAGCGGATTAGATATACCCAGCACTAGTCTGCTCCACGAGTCCTGGTCCGAATGGCGAATAGGGATGTACGTGCGCCGATGAAAAGAGTGCGATGGTCTGCGCCTCCGAACGCCAGTGAACCGGGACGCTCCGGGATTTCGACAGTGCCCAGGGGCTTACCGGCGCTCGAGTAGACGAATAGCTGGGCTCCGGCTACGTACACATTCCCCGCCGTATCCGTCACTGCTGATGTTCCGCTGCGCGCGAGCACAGGGACAGCACTGAGCTGGTTCAACGAATCAAGGGTAAGTCGATACACCTTGTCGTCCTCTTCGCTTACAGCGTAGTGGGATGTCCCCACGCGGAAAGCACCAAGTTGGACAGCCTGCAGCAGTCCCTTCCAGCTTCCACCTGCCATGATGGCCGTGTTGGTGCCTGGAGCATAGAAAAAGCTGCGCGGTTCATTTTCGGCAACGCCAGTGATCGCCATGTTGCTTCGCGGCGCATATACAAATCCTTTGTGCTCCACAATCCACTCAAGACTGCGCACATCATTGTGAAATCCCGTTGGCAGCAAGAGCGTCGTATCGGGGCGAGGATCTTCGCCGGTCAACTTCTGCGCCGAACCGTCTCGCGTCGATATTGCATAGACAGACTTGCTCGAGTCGATCGCCAGGAGTTCGCCGTTGCCGGCGCCGCCGAGGGTGACCGGCGAATCAACCGATTCCGACAACACTTCCGCAGAGTTATTCGCGTCGTTCCATCGCAGGATCCGGTGTGTCGCGGCATCCGTGAAGAAGAACTGCCCATCTTGTACGGTTAGACCGGCGACGTTGCTGAAGGCGCCGGCTTTTGTGAGCCTCTGGAGCAATGCATGCGGCTCGAACACCGCCGGGAGCGGCAGGGAAGGTCCGGGTCTGACGGAATCGTTCAGAAGGAAGCTAGTGAAATCATGCGTTCGGACCGCCACATTCCGACTCGTATCGAGAACGCTGTTGTCGAAAGCGAGTCGAGTCATACTGAAATTGTGCATGTTTGCAAATCGAATGTTCTCAGCGCGCGTGGCCTCTACAGCAGCTAAGTGTGGGACTACGTTGCGAGAGACTCGATAGTCAAACAGGTTCGCGAACGTTATGTTGCTCGAGTCGGTCAGTTTAATCGGAGTAGCGTCTGCTCCGTTCGGCTTCTCTTCTTCGGTCTGCAAGGCATATACGGTCCAGTTCGATGCGTGCCGGAACTCGACCTCATTGTGCATGTGATGCTCGCATGAGATCTGGTATGCGATGGAAGGCACGTCGGTGTTCTCCACGCGGAGACCGACGACGGCGGTTGTATCGGCCGTCCAGATGTCGCGGAATATCCCGCCGCCACCCTGAATCCAGAGGCTGGGATACTGCGATGCGCGTGTGTCGGGCCGCTTTATGCGAAAGTCAGGTCTTGGATATTTAGGTCCGATCTTCGGCGAAGGCCGAATGCCTGCCGCGAAATTGACGTCCTGGATGAAGGAACTCGCTCCGCTGTGCCAGACCACGCCCGCTGCGCGACGTGCGGAGTATCCGCTATACACACCGATGCCGGTAAGAATCTCGTGCCCACCCGCCGAGGACTCAATCACCGGGACCGGATCGCCGGATCCGCTGAAGTTAGCGTCATCATCGTTCACGACGAGAAGCGTCGTCGCGGGCGATAGTCCGATGAGAATCGAATCCGGCTTCAGATGCAGCGTACCGCGCACCCTGTACAGACCTGTCGGGAAGTAGAGGACGCGATGTGAATCAATGGCGTGCTGGAGTGCTTCGGTATCATCGGTGCCTCCGTCGCCGGTGGCGCCAAGTTCTCGTACGCTGGTCCACTGAGAGACATCCGGAAGGGCTGGAATATCCGACGCGACCGGTTCGGGATCTCGCGAGAGCTTGCGCTCCCGATGGTGCAAAGCGATTGGACCTTCGCGTCCATTCGCATCAATGTCCTGGCCGACCGTGAGTCGCTCTTCAAGGAACCAGTTTGACGGACCCGCAATTGGAGAGAAACCTTCGACATTGGTATGGGTAGCCCGCAGAAGACGCCCGACGTGGGAGCAGCGGATATCCTCGAGCGTTACCTCGTGGTGTTGGCTGGTCGTATCCCCGAGGACAACGCCAACGGCCACATCTCTCAGCAGAAGGTCCCGTCCGTAGAGTTGCTCGGGCATGTCCGGCGGAATCTCTACCGCGACCGGCGCATGCTCAATGCGATCGCGGATCAAAGTCATGCCAACCTCCTGAGTGTGGATGGCCGCGATCCGCTCTCCGCTCAGGCGCGAATCCATCAGGAGAAACTGCCAGGCCGGTGAGGTTCGCACCGAGATAATGCCATAGTCTCCGCCTTCAATCTCAAGCGAGTCCGCCTGATTGCCAACATCCTCCAGTGCAGCGCGCCCTTCGCCTACCGAGAAGTGCATATGAGAGAGGAACGAATGCTGCGCGACGTGAAAACGGATACAGATCGCCGCTGGATTCCCGTTTCCTACCTCAAAATCCACGTTGCTGATGCCGCTATAGAACGTGAACTCGTTCGCATCGACAATTTCCTGGCCCGCGGCTGGCTTGCGGGAAGCGAACTGGAGCATGTAGCGACCGGTGCCGAGGAAGCCATGACCGCTCTGGTAATCCGGTGTATTCGGCGCCAGTAGAATCACGGGGCGCTGCCGGCCATAGCCAATCAAACGGATGCCTGACCATAGGTACACGGTGTGCGTGATTCGGTAACGACCGCTTGGCAGGAACACGAGTCCCTGCCCCGTGGTGTCGGCGACGCGATCGATCGCGGCCTGCATGGCAGCCGTATCATCAGCCACGCCGTCGCCGTGTAGTCCGGCGGAACGCTCTGCTATCACCGCAAGTGGATCCGGTGGCCGCTCGGTGTAGATAGACTGCGCGCATGCTGGCGCAACGAGGAAGATCAGCAAAGCAAAACCCGGAATTCTCAAGCGTGCGGCGCTCCTGTAATGCGAAATCAAGCCGAACCTATCGTGAAAGTCGATGGGTTTACACTACGTGCTGCTTCATCGGTCCAGTGCGCGAGTAGCCACGCAGTTTTTTGTAGATGACAATTTATCATCTTCGGCCTGCGCGACCTGACGAACGGGATGCAATGACGCATGGTTGGCTTCGGAACGGTCCGTAAACGACTTCCTGACCCGCTTACCATTGACGTCGTATCTCGCGGGAGACGGCGCACTCAGGGCTATTGTTCAGGAGAGGTTTCGCCAGTCGAGGATCACCTTGCCGGAGTTGCCGGAACGCATGGCGTCGAAGCCTTGTTCGAAGTCGCTCCAGGGCAGACGATGAGTGATGACCTTGCTGATGTCGAGCCCGGACTGAAGCATCACGGTCATCTTGTACCAGGTCTCGTACATCTCCCTGCCGTAAATTCCGCGAATCGTGTACTGGTTGAAGATGACCTTCGCCCAGTCGATAGCCATCTCGGACGGGGAGGGGATGCCCAGCATGGCCACCCTCGCGCCATGACTGAGGTTCGCGAGCATGTCGCGGAATGCGTGCGGATTGCCCGACATCTCGAGGCCAACATCGAAGCCCTCATGCATACCGAGGTCCTGCTGCACCTGCCCGAGCGTGGTCTCGCGCGGATCAATGGCCAGGCTGACGCCCGCGGCGTCGCGCGCAAGTTGCAAGCGATAGGGGTTGAGATCGGTGATGACTACGTGACGCGCCGCCGCGTGACGTGCAACCGCAGCAGCCATGATGCCGATGGGGCCGGCGCCCGTGACCAGCACATCGTCGCCGAGCACAGGAAACGCCAGAGCAGTATGGACCGCATTGCCGAGGGGATCGAATATGGCAGCGACTTCCAAGGAGATGTCCGGTGCGTGACGCCAAATGTTGGTCATGGGCAGAACGATGTACTC
>DATIMM010000094.1:0-13408 GCA_035475295.1 Bryobacteraceae bacterium | reverse complement strand
GCACATCGATCCCGCCCTCAAAGCCGCCGGTTGGGGCGTCATCGAAGGCAGTCGCATCCTCCGCGAATACCCCATCACCCTCGGCCGAATCGAAGGCCCCGGCAAGCGCGGCAAACCTCTCACCGCCGACTACATCCTCGTTTACCGCAACACCAAACTCGCCATCGTCGAGGCCAAAGCCTGGGATCAGCCCCTCACCGAAGGCGTCGCCCAAGCGAAGAACTACGCCTCAAAACTGGAAATCCGTTACGCCTACTCCACCAATGGCCAAGGCATCTACGGAATCGACATGCAGGAGGGCAGGGAAGCAGAAGCACCCCGCTATCCCGCACCCGAAGAGCTCTGGAATCAAACCTTCGCCGAACAAAACGCCTGGCGCGACCGCTTCGCCGCGGTTCCCTTCGAGGACAAAGGCGGTTACTTCCAGCCGCGCTACTACCAGGACCTCGCCATCGGACGGGCGCTCGAAGCTATCGCCGCTGGAAAGCAGCGCATCTTACTCACGCTCGCCACCGGCACCGGAAAGACCTTCATCGCCTTTCAAATCGCCTGGAAACTCTTCCATAGCCGCTGGAACTTGAGCCGCGAACCAACCCGCCGCCCGCGCATCCTCTTCCTTGCTGACCGGAACACGCTTGCCGATCAAGCCGGCCGCGATTTTTCTGCGTTCCCCGAAGATGCCCGTATCCGCATTGAACCCGACGAGATCCGCAAGAAAGGAAGAGTCCCGAAAAACGGCAGCCTCTTCTTCACCATCTTCCAGACCTTTCTCAGCGGGCCGCCCAAAGACGGCACGCCGTCGCCCTACTTCGGCGAATACCCGCCCGAGTTCTTCGATTTCATCATCATCGACGAGTGCCACCGTGGCGGAGCAAACGACGAAAGCACCTGGCGCGACATCCTGCACTACTTCGCCCCCGCCGTGCAGCTCGGCCTCACCGCCACGCCCAAACGCAAGGACAACGTCGATACCTACGCCTACTTCGGCGAACCCGTCTACATCTACTCCTTGAAGGACGGCATTAATGACGGCTTCCTGACGCCCTTCAAAGTGAAGCAGATCGCCACCACGCTCGACGAATACATCTACACCCCTGACGACAGCGTGATTGAGGGCGAGGTGGAAGCGGGCCGGCGCTACGTCGAACGGGACTTTAATAGAATCATCCACATCAAAGAACGCGAAGCCCACCGCGTAAAACTGTTCCTCGATCAGATCAGCCCCAACGAAAAAACGCTGGTCTTCTGCGCCACCCAGGATCACGCCCTGGCCGTCCGCGACCTCATCAACCAGTTCAAGCGGAGCAAGCACCCCAACTACTGCCAGCGCGTCACCGCCAACGACGGAACACTCGGCGATCAATACCTCCGCGACTTCCAGAACAACGAGAAAACCGTCCCCACCATCCTCACCACGTCGCAAAAACTCTCCACCGGAGTCGACGCCCGCAACGTCCGCAACATCGTCCTCATGCGCCCGGTCAATTCCATGATTGAGTTCAAACAGATCATCGGCCGTGGCACCCGCCTCTACGACGGCAAGGACTACTTCACTATCTACGACTTCGTAAAGGCCTATCACCACTTCAGCGATCCCGAATGGGACGGCGAACCCATGGAGCCCGAGCCAAAATCCGAACCGGAACCCAAGCCTCCGAAAGATCCCGAGCCCACACCCGCCCCCGGCCCCCGCCCGCAAAAGATCAAGGTCCAGTTAGCCGATGGCAAAGCCCGCACCATCCAGCACATGATGATGACCAGCTTCTGGCATCCCGACGGCACGCCCATGTCCGCCCGGCAATTCATGGAAACCCTTTTCGGCAAGCTCCCTGAGTTCTTCCGGGACGAAGACGAGCTTCGCGCTCTCTGGAGTGCCCCCGGCACTCGCGCCAGGCTCCTGGAAGGTCTCGCCGAAAAGGGCTTCGGCCGCGAGCAGATGGCCGAAATGCAGAGGATCATCAACGCCGAAAACAGCGACCTGTTCGACGTGCTCGCCCACGTTGCCTACGCCTTACCGCCCGTCACCCGCGAAGAACGCGCTGCCCGAGCTAGGCTCGCCATCAATGGTCAGTTCAACACCAAACAACAAGCCTTTATCGACTTCGTCCTGGCGCACTATGTCGAGGTAGGCGTCGAAGAACTGAACCAGGAAAAACTGCCGCCGCTACTCCGGCTGAAGTATCACGCCATCAGCGACGCTGTCGCAAATCTGGGTCGACCGGAGGAGATCGGAATGTTGTTCTCAGGATTTCAGAAGTATCTCTACGAACGAAGTTTGCCCTTCTGAGTAGTCGACTCAATCCAGGCTTCCTTTGTCCACCCCCGCGCTTCTTCGGCGTAGCCAATTGCCCATGCTCTAGGTCCGGCATGCTGCCGGGCTGCCGGCGCGGCCAGCTGATTAGCCGGGAGTCAGATAGGACTTCTTGGCCAGATCAACGACATTGATCCAAATCGCGTCGGTCGGCAAAAGGTTAGCGATCGTTATTCCCATGATCCGCCAGTTGTTCATCCGGTCGCGCCAGCGTTTCGGGTACTCCTGGGCGGGGCACGCAATATCCGCCCACACGTCGCAGATCGCCGCGTTCGCATCCCACGCCGCAAAGCTGCTCGGGTAGTTGCCGCCCGCATCCGCGGTTTGACCGACGGCGACAAAGATATGGTCACCGCCCACGGGATAATACACAAGATCGTAGTTGAACTTGCCTTCCTCGTTGAGAGCCCAGGCCGCGGCGCACGACATTTCCAGACAGTTTCCGTAGCTGGATGCGATGGCGAATGCGCCGTAATAGATGACATTTTGGGCGGTGGCTTTTCCGGGGCCGGGAAAGCGGTGGTGCGAACGAACCGAATCGAGCGTGGCCTTGATGTTCGCGGCGTTCTGCATACGCTGTTGAGGCGTAAATCCAGATAGATCCTGACGGATCTTCTTGTTATCGGAGTGGTTCAGGGGCATCCGCGCTTTGACCGCCTCCTTCGCTTTGATGGCCTGCTCCAATGGCGTCATGGGGCACTTCCTCCGTTCGATGACTGGGTAAATTTGCTCACGTCAGTGTATCGCAGAAGTACGGCCCCCGTAGGGAATGAATCACACGCCCTCTGAACGCAAAGGATCGCCCAGTGCAGCGACAATCCAGCACCCTGATCAGCTGTGCGACTCGGACCGTCTGCCGGAAAACGAACGCCCTTCACTCCGCGCGCGCCAGGTCACAATCAAACCGGACACCAGCACGACGACGATACACGCGTGGTAGATAAGGTCGGGCACTGTGCGAGGTCCGATGCCGACCGCGATCGTGAATATGCCGACCAAAGTTCCAAACAGCGCAAACGCCTGCACCGTCAGGCCGATGCCACGAGTCCAGGCCGGGCGAATCATCGTCATCAGGGACCCGGTCAGAAGCACGATGCCAATAATGCTCTCGGCTGTGCCCGCTTGCCGATGCCTGTACCCATCCACTAATATGCCGAAGTGCGTTAGGGCTGCGGCGATGAACGCAATCCCCTCAAGTAGTACAAACAGCCGAACCGCACGTTTCATAGATGAACGGCCACGCTCCACAACGTCCGGCCTGCGGTATGGTTCACGGCTGAGGAGTTTATTTCGATTACCTTCAAGACCTTCTCCTTCGAAAGTACTCGCCCGGCCACGATGGCATCCTCTTTCAAACAAGCGGCTCGCGTCCACGCGACAAGGCGTCCTTAGGTCAGTACGAAAAGACTTTCTAAAAGTTCAGAAAAAGGGAGGCGCCGGTGTTGATGCAGGAGTCCCAGGGGTTATTCTAAGTTGCACTACTTTACTCGCATGCGACGACGAAACTTTCTCCAAGGATCCCTGGCCGTTGTGGCGGCCTCACGTCTCTGGTCACAGCAGGATCTCATGTGGGGCGGACCAGTGCTCGACACGCACCTTCATCTTCGGCGCGATCCCGACGCGTGCTTCACGCATATCCGCGGTTGTGGTGTCACAAACGCGGTGCTTTTAACACGAGCGGCTGATGAAGATAAGGCCAAAGAGGAGATGGCAAAGCGGCCCGGTCACTTCGTGCGTTCCGTGTCAACGGATCCGGCCCAGCCCGGGGCTGCCGAAGTGATCCGCAACGCCATTCAGGGAGGAGCCGTCAGCGTTGGAGAACTGAAGTATCATCTGGCCCTGGACTCGGCGGAAATGCGGCGTATCTACGAGGTCTGCGCCGAAATGCAGGTCCCGGTCATGATGCACATCCAGAGCTTTCCGCATTTCCCGGGAGAGCTCCCGTACAACACTGGATACCCGCAGTTCGACAAGGTCCTTCGCGCCTATCCCAAGACAACGTTCATCGGGCACGGAGATTTATTCTGGGCACACATCAGCGCCGACGTTCCCACCGACCGGGGCTATCCATCCGGTCCGGTCAAGCCTGGAGGACTAACGGACAGATTCCTTTCCGACTTCCCGAACCTCTACGCCGACATGTCGGCGAATTCGGGCAACAATGCGCTCTCCCGAGATCCGGACTACTCGCGAGGTTTCATCACGCGCCACCGGAGCAAGCTGATTTTCGGAAGCGATTGCAGTTGCACCGACGGGAAAGGCGGCGGCGTTTCGCAGGGCAACAATCCGGAAGCCAGCCGGTTGGCCGGTAAGTGCGTGGCCCGCGCCACTCTGGGATTACTAAAAGGGCTCACATCGCCTGACGTCTTCCGGCAGATCACGTGGGATAATGGCCGCCGCCTGTTTAAGGTGGAAGCATAGTCGGAGCGCCAGCTAATCTGTCAGGCGAAAGCACTCAGCTACGGACGGAACATGCACTCCGCAATCGCTTCGGCGTCCAGCACGATGGCGGCGTCCGGCGTAAGCTCTGGATCTTTTCCCTGCACGACTAGCAACCCTCGATTACTCTTGAGCGGCTTTGTAATCTTCTGTAGTTGGTCGTCGAGAGGAAGGCCCCACATTCCCAGGCACGCTGCCACTCTCAAGTCCGGCGCTCCTTGCCAGCACGCGATATCGTTAGCGATCGGGCCATACGCGTGAAGCGATTCCTTCGAATTGAGAAATCCGCACTCCAAAGGCTTCAGCATGCTTCCGGCTTCCACGATCAAAGTGGGTTGGATCACTTCGGATGCGCCGAGAAAGGGGATTTCGTGAGAACTTACCAACGATATGCTTGGCCCATTTGTTACCTCTAGATAAAGATCGCGCGTCAGCTTCTCCAGCGCGCACGAGTACACCTTGAACGGCACCTTCGGCGAAAACGGAATGCGGCCTCTCAAGGACTTATATGCCCGCAACCAATCCTTCGTGCGGAGCTTGTCGGTCTTCAAATAACATGTGTTCTCCCGGTTGTAGTTCCACCAGGCCAGATCGATCTTGTTCAGAATACGAACGATCTCGAAAAGCACGTCCGCATCGCCGGTTCGCAAAGCATGCCGGAACACCGGCACGAAAGGATACTTCTGGTCGGCGCGAATTTCATCGAGCAGCAGCTCGATGGGAACCCGGTACGCATCCTGTTTTCGCACGGGAAACAGCCGCTTGCTCAGAAAGGCCGCCTGTTCCCCGCTGCCCCAGGCCGGATTGGCCCCTGAAACCAGGTCGTTGACCGCCCTTGCGGCAGTGCGCAAAAGAAGCGCCCAATTTACCGCCGCGGTCTTGCGTTCCAACTTCTCGGCCAACTCTTTGCGTTGCCCATCGGCCTTTTGCCAGCGTTCCGTGAGCCCGGCTATCACTTGCCGCTTTTCCGGGTTGGCCGCCCCGTCATACTCCAGTTGTGCCGTCTGGATATTCGTCCATGCCGACGCGAGCCCCGCACCGGCCTCGGCGAATTGCGTCTGGGCCCCCTTGCCTGTGGTTCCTTCGATCGCAGCCAGTAATTTCTCTGCCCGGTCAAGCTCCTGTTGCGCTTCTTCTATGGCGAGTCGGCCCAGTTCGGATTCCGCCTGGATCGGGAGCGAAGGACGATAAGCTGTTAGTTCCGCGGCAAACTCCGACCTTTTTACCGGATCGGAAACAAGCGTGTACTGCTTCAAAGGAGCATGGCGCGCCCCGGTCGGTACGGTCTTCTTCTCCAAAAATCCGCGCTCTTCCAGCCTGTCAAGCTGACCGTACGCTTGGTTGCGATCCGTTAAACCCGCCGCGCGGCAGAGCTCGGAAACCGTGAATGTGCCCAGCTCGTGAATCGCTGTCAGAACACGGGGCCGTATGGTGCGGGTGGCCACAGGTACACCTCTTCCTGTAATCTTACAAAACAAAGATAACTCAAATCGTTGGCCCTGTCAACCGGCGGCACCCCCGCTTCGCCCAAGCGCCGTTTGGAGCCTTCGATACAGGGTCACTGGACCGTCCTGGGCAATCCAGCTCTGAATCGCCGCCCGCAACCCGGCATCTTCTACCAGGGGAACCTTTTTCAACAAGGCCAGCAGATGGCGCTTCTCCGCCCGAACCATCTCTTCCTCGTCAAGAACAGCCAACTCCAGCAGCAGCTGAGATAATCGTTCCTCTTGGCCGGGCGCAAGCTCATCCCGAATGAATTGACGCACATTGCGATGACGGTCCGCCCTGCGCTCTTCCGCCTCCCGCACCAGAGAAACAAGGCCGTTCCGCGGTCCGCGCTCCCGGTAATACAGGAACATCACCGCCAGCAAAAACTCTTCTTCCAGCGCATTGCCCGAATTCCAAACCGGCAACAGGTGAGAGATATACTCGTGCATCATTTGGAACTCCAGCGTCAGGTAAAAGAGCAGGGCATTCTTCACCGTAAAATCTCCGCTGTTCACGCGAAGCTGGATTTCGTCCTTCTGTATCGTGGTCACCGGCTGAAAGTTTCCGGCCGTGTCCTCGCGCCAGCTCCATTTCTGCGCCGCCGGCCTGTTCCATTGCTCCCGGACACGGTCTGTTGACCAGTCCGCATCGCCGACAAGCTGACTCGCCAGTGTGAAACCGCGCAAGTTGAACTCGGAGAGCTGGGCATCAGGATCCAGGGCTGTCGGCTCAGTCACGTGCTGTGCCAGTTCCTCCAAAAATGTGACCAGCTTCGGGAAGCTCTCCACCTCGGACTTCTTCGTCAGCGCCAGCAGATCCGCGCTGACCCGCTGCGGCCAGCTTTCCGCATGCTTCGCCGTGAATTTATCAATCGCTTCTGCCTCGATGAAATCGATCCAATGCAGCACATCCAGGCCGATGGGCAATTCGTCGGCGACCGAGCGCAACTCGGCCAGATGTTCGTGAATCGCCCAGCCCAGCGCGCAAACCGCGCGAAATTTGATCTCCGAGCCTTCCACCCTTTCCCTTCCGGGAAACAGGCTCGAGGTCAGTAGCGCGGCCAAAGCCCTACTTCTCCGAAACGTCTTTCACGACTACGTCCGGAAACTCTTTCTCGATCCAAAGCCGGATTCTGACGCCGATCCGCTTGCCGGCCTCCGCGCCGACCTGCTTCCCGATTTCACCGCCGGCGCCTTTAGCGAAGCCCGTTGCCACTCCGGTAACGAATGCCACCGCCACCGCGATCACAAACGGCTCCAGACCTGTGGGAAATCCGGCTTGCGGCTCCACCCGAGCATCCTCTACGGATGGATCGTCCTCTTTAAGGAAATTCGCAAGATCGTGCTGGCGCTCTAAAATCTGCTGAAGCAGCTCCTCATTAGGCCGCGCCGGGTCGGTGGACTGCAGACGAACTTCGAAAGGCATTGGGGTATCTTATCCGATCTGTGCGACGTCCGTGCCGCACACCGAGGCATCCCTGTTAAGCACAATACGCGATCACAGAAACACCGTTTATCGATTGCGGTCAGCGCCTGGAGAAACTCCGAGCGCCAAACACGCATATAGGCGGACCCAAGCCGAACCTGGCGGTCCGTATCCAGCTGACACTTTCCGGGTAGGTGACACCTCTGGGACGATACTGACGAAATCGTTGATGTGGGCTTACCGTTCGGCCCCAAGCCGCGGCTGGTTCTCTACCACCTGCATGCGGAAGCAATGCGTAAGCAGTCCCCAATCATCGAGCTAACGTCTGGCCCCGGTCCGAGAACCCGGAGTAGGAATTCCGCGATGTAAGTTATTCAAAAATTACTTTGCTGTCTATCACGGCTGGCTTCCGGTATCTGCGATTGCTGCATCCCTCAAGTTGCACAGTATTCAGCCCGATGAAGCAGATGGATCACGCTCGACAAAACACAACTTGGCCGAGCAAAAGCGTACTTGAATAGTGGCATACTCCAAGTGCTGTTCCTCGGAGCAAGTGTTAGGTAAATTCGGTCCAGTATCAGGTTTGCTCCGCTAAGCGGAAATCACGTTTTCCATGCATGATGCACTTTCGTTTAGCGAGCGTACGACCGAGTGGCTTTCTGCCTGTCGGCTGACTTGGGATCCTACGGACGAGCAGCTAACGGTAAGAAGCGGCGGAAACGACCTGGCTCTTCCGCAAGTGCTTGCACAGGAAACTCACTGTGATTTGGGAGTTCGGTAGGTTTTGTAAAAAACACTCCCCAATATGAAAGAAAAAGCACACAAAAATATTTCTGCTTTGGCAGAAAGGGAGACCTTTCTACCTTGCCTTGACAGAATTCTGTGATTTATGTTGTACATCTCGGGTTCCTGTGATATGGTTTAACCCTCTAACGGGTTCCGCCTAGGAGCCGTTGGTCCTAGGTGGCTGTGTCATGTGCTGGACAGCTTCTCACCGCAACGGGAATGATTCGGGTGAAAGTAACCGAATTTATTCTCCCTCCTGCTTTCCACCAGCGCCTTTCCAGCTGTTTTGCCCTTCCTTTACGAATGTAAGCACGCCGAACTCCGCTCCACTGGCAAGTTTGCCGAGGCGGATCTCTCGGATTGCAGTTTTGTCTGTTTTCCTGTCTAGCGATCCGGAAATGGAAATGCGAAATAAGACATCCGGACGCTGTGACGGCAAGGACCGTCCTAGGGGACGGTTTAACTGGATCGTAACCCACAAGGTGGTGTGATATCCATAATTTCCGTTTTTCGCCAACAACATTAGGAATATTGTTGTTCTTCAGTCTCTTCTCTCGCCACGCTCTCCCGGCAACAGCATTGACCTGTGGACAGGTGGTTTCTGGAGACATCAGCGCGGCCGGTCAGGTGGATCAATACACGTACACCGCGCAGGCGGGCGCGATGATCACGCTCACTCTGGCCAATACAGGCGGCTTTTCCGGCAGTTCCGCCTATGCGCAGATAATTGATCCGTCCGGCACCGTCGTGAAGCCCTACGTTGCCGCTGGCCAGCAGCAAGTAAGCCTGGCAGCGGCCGGCGACTATGTGATTCAGGTGGTGGGAGCCAATTTCACCGCCACCGGAACCTACAACTTGGGCGTGCAATGCCTGAAATCTGCTGCCGCACTCACCTGCGGCGGGATTGCGAGCGGAAACATCAGCAAAGCCGCCCAGGTAGATGTGTACACGTACACCGGGCAGGCGGGTGGGAGAATCACGCTCACTCTGGCCGACACCGACGGGTTTTCTAAAGGTTCCGCCTATGCATCGGTAATCGATCCTTCCGGCAAAGAAGTGCTGCCCTTTTTTGCTGCTGGCCTCCAGCAGCAAGTCGCCTTAACGATGACCGGCACCTATGTCATTCAGGTGGTGGGGGCCGATTTTACCGCCACCGGAACGTATAATCTGGGGCTGCAATGCCGGAACCCGCTAGAGTCGGCCAAGTCGCTCACCTGCGGCGGGCTTGGGAGCGGAGATATCAGCAAAGCCGCACAAGTAGATCAATTCACGTTCGCCGGGCAGGCGAGCGGAGTTATCACGCTCACGCTGGCCAATACAGGCGGTTTTTCCGGAACCTCCGCCTATGCGTCGTTGTTCGACCCGGACGGCAACGAAGTGCTGCACTTTTTCGCCGCTGGCCAACAGGAAGTCACCTTAGCGATAACCGGCACCTATGTCGTTCAGGTGGTCGGAGCCAATTTCACCGCCACCGGCACGTACAACCTGGGGCTGCAATGTATCTCCGGGTTCCATGGGCAGGGCTTTGTCCCGGTGACGCCGTGCCGTATCGCGGACACGCGCTTGGGATCTGGCTTCTCCGATCCCTTTGGGTTCCCGAGTCTGTCGGCAGGCTCAACGCGCACGTTCCCCATTCCCTTTAGTTCCTGTGGCATTCCCGACACGGCTCAAGCCTATTCGCTGAATGTCACGGTAGTGCCGCCAGGACGCCTCACTTATTTAAGTATCTGGCCCACAGACGAGCCCCAGCCCGTAGTGTCCACCCTGAATTCCTTGGACGGCCGGGTTGTCGCTAATGCCGCTATTGTGCCTGCCGGATTGAATGGGGCTGTCGATATGTACGCGAGCGAGGAAACCAATGTGATCATCGACATCAACGGCTATTTTGTTTCCGACATCAGCTCGACGGCGGCGTTCTATGCCGATACGCCTTGCCGCCTGGTGGATACGCGTTCCGGGTCCGGACTTACAGGCGACTTCGGGGCGCCAAGCCTTCCGTTTCAAGCTGTACGCACGTTCC
Organism: Bryobacteraceae bacterium; assembly: GCA_035475295.1. GTDB lineage: Bacteria > Acidobacteriota > Terriglobia > Bryobacterales > Bryobacteraceae > Bog-105. The sequence continues at coordinate 2,939 of DATIMM010000094.1, read as the reverse complement.
CGCTTCGGTCTTCCTCTTCCTGCACGGTCTCCAAGACCGCTACCGCCTACTCTCTGAATGCGACGGTAGTGCCGAACGGACCACTCACTTTCCTTTCGCTGTGGCCCACCGGACAAGCGCAGCCTCTCGTCTCGACCCTGAACTCGCTTGATGGCCGGGTAGTAGCCAATGCGGCTATTGTGCCGGCAGGCACAAATGGTTCGATCGACACATTTGCCAGCGGCAACACGGATCTTATCCTGGACACCAATGGGCATTTTGGCCCCAGTGGCTCGGCAGGAGCCCTGCTGTTCCACCCGGTGACCCCGTGCCGCGTGGTCGATACCCGTCCCGGCACCGGCTTCTCGGGTCCCTTTGGGCCTCCGACCCTGGCAGCAGGATCGACGCGAAGCTTCAATATTCCAGCCAACTCCTGTGGCATTCCGACCAATGCCAAAGCCTACGCACTCAATGTGACGGTGGTCCCTTGGGGATTCTTAGGCTATCTGACCATTTGGCCCACTGGAGCAACCAAGCCGTTAGTGTCCACTTTGAATTCCTACACCGGAACCGTCGTGGCCAACGCGGCGCTGGTCCCGGCCGGAACCAGCGGTGCGGTCAGTGTGTTTGTGACCGATAAGACCGATCTGATCATTGACATCAACGGCTACTTCGCACCGTAAGCACACTCGCTATCTATCGGCTAGCTGAGCAAGAAGCAAATCCGACAAACCATGCAATCCCTGTGGTCCGCAATACTTCCATTGCGGACCACACACACACTTGAGTTTCCCACCTCTCACCCTTTTGTCATCGCCTCCCGATCTCCGGCCCGCCGAATCCTGAGAGATTTCTCGCCGTTTAGCTAAACTGAACTATTTGTCGCAACCCATCGATACCGACCTCACCACGGACTTTCTCCGCCGCTGGGCTCACTCCGGCGCCGCCGAACGTGCCAACTACCAGCTCTTTCTCTCCGAACTCTGCGACATCCTGGAAATACCCCGTCCCGATCCCACCGTTCCCGACGACTCTCTAAACGCGTACGTCTTCGAGCGCGCCGTTCACTTCCACAACGGCGACGGCACCACTAGCCCCGGCCGCATCGATCTTTATAAGCGCGGCTGCTTCGTCCTCGAAGCCAAACAAGGCAGCACCCGTTCGCACGTCTCCGCTCCCGCCGCTCCCGTCCGCGCTCGCCGGGGCACCGCCGTCCGCGAAACCCCCGCGTGGGATGAAGCGATGCTCGCCGCCCGCAATCAGGCCGAACTCTACGCCAAAGCCATCCCCGATGGCTGGCCGCCCTTTCTCGTCATCGTCGACGTCGGCTACAGCCTGGAACTCTACGCCGACTTCTCCCTGACCGGCAAAAACTACGCCCAATTTCCCGACAAAAACACCTACCGCATTCTCCTCAACGAGCTCACAAACTCCTCCGTCCGCGACCGCCTCCGCAACGTCTGGCTGGACCCGCTCGCGCTCGATCCCACCCGTCTCAGCGCCCGCGTCACCCGCGACGTCGCCGCCCGGCTTGCCACTCTCGCCCAGGATCTCGAACGCCACTACGAGCCCGCCCGCGTCGCCTCCTTCCTCATGCGCTGCATCTTCACCTCTTTCGCTGAAGATGTTCACCTGCTCCGCGACAACAGTTGGACCGAACTGCTCGAAAGCCTGCGCGGCAATCTTCCGAACTTCCGCCCCGTGGTCGAATCGCTCTGGGAAACCATGAACAGCGGCGGCTTCTCGCCCGTCCTGCGCGAGCACATCCTCAAATTCAACGGTGGCCTCTTCGAGACCGTCGAAGCGCTGCCCGTCACCGCTCCTCAACTCGAACTCCTCATTCTTGCCTCTCACGCCGAGTGGAAAGACGTCGAGCCCGCCATCTTCGGCACCCTCCTCGAACGCGCTCTCGACAAGCACGAGCGTCATCGCCTCGGTGCCCACTACACCCCGCGCGAGTACGTCGAGCGTCTCGTCGTCCCCACCGTCATCCAGCCTCTTCGCGACGATTGGAAAACCGTGCAGGCCGCCGCCGTCACCCTCGCCCGCTCCGGCAACACCGAAGGCGCACGTGAAACCGTCCGCAAGTTTCGCCGCGACCTCTGCCGCCTCACCGTTCTCGATCCCGCCTGCGGCAGCGGCAACTTTCTCTATGTCACTCTCGAACACCTGAAGCGGCTCGAAGGCGAAGTCATCGAAACGCTCGAAAGCCTCGGCGAAACCCAATTCGTCCTCGCCGAAACCGGCCTCACCGTCGATCCCCACCAGTTGCTCGGTCTGGAACTGAATCCCCGCGCCGCCGTCATCACCGACCTCGTTCTTTGGATCGGCTATCTGCAGTGGTACTTCCGCACCTGGGGAGCTTCCGCCGTTCCGCCCGAGCCCGTCATCAAGCGTTTCCACAACATCGAAAATCGCGACGCCCTTCTGATCTATGACCGCGTGGAGCCTGCCCGTGACGCGAGCGGAGCCGTCCGCACCCAATGGGACCAGCGCACCAGGCGCATTCATCCCGTCACCGGCGAGGAAGTGCCCGACGAATCCGCCCGCCGCACCGTTCTTCACTACGTCAATCCCCGCCGTGCCGACTGGCCCGAAGCAGATTTCATCGTCGGCAACCCGCCTTTCATCGGCAACTGGATGATGCGAACCGAACTCGGTGACGGCTACACGGAAACACTGCGCGAGGTCTACAACGACGTTCCGGAAAGCGCCGATTACGTCATGTACTGGTGGCATCGCGCGGCGGAAGCCGTGCGTTCCGGACGTACCCGCCGCTTCGGGTTTATCGCCACCAACAGCCTGCGCCAAACCTTCAGCCGCCGCGTCGTCTCCAACCACCTGGGCGCAGAAAAGAATCCGCTGTCGCTGGCCTTCGCCATACCCGATCATCCCTGGGTCGATTCCCGCGATGGAGCCGATGTCCGCATCTCCATGACCGTCGGCGAACGCGGACCTCA
>DATIMM010000093.1:0-30197 GCA_035475295.1 Bryobacteraceae bacterium | reverse complement strand
CCGATCAGCAAAAGCACGGCTCGGGCCGGTCCTGGAGCAAGCGGTCGGCGATGGTTTACGCACCATTACTGCCCAGGACGCCAGGGGCTGGTTTCGTCATTGCCGCTATGCCCTATAAACGGCAGAAAATTGCAATAGCTGGCCCGAAGCACGATTGTCGGTATTCTGAAACAGCCCGGTATGGAGCCGACGCCAGAACGAAAGCGGAAAACAACCTGGACAAAGCTTCTCATTCTAAACTGGGAGCTGATTGTGGCAATCTATATCTTCACCGTGCCAGTTGGAACCGGCGAGGGCTGACGCACGTTGTGGTCCTATTCTCTATCGCTCTGAGCACCTGCAAGCTGGAGATCACTGGCATGGCTACTGAAGTTAATGGTTGTGGATGAGGCCAGATCGGTAGACGAGAGGGACCGACACAGTGGACGGCACCCTAAACGGCAAGCGCTATCTGATTCACGATCGGGATCTGCTGTTCACCGCACAATCTGAGAGCATGCTGACATCGGACCGCAGCGTAAACTGGCAAGTCGAGCCTTCGAACCATACGAGCTATCATGGCACGTCATTGTATGGCCTGCCGACACGGAGAGATCCCGCCTTTCGACCCAGTGTATGAATTCTTCTAGCAGGCTGCTGAAAAGCCGCCCTTTCTTTCTCGAAGAGGAGTGAATCGTGGTTTTTAGGCCTTATCAGGCGCTAATTGAAGCGGGACTGACTTCTGTGTAGGGGATGCGTGGCATAAACGATCGGCTTTTTCGTCGATCGGGCGCACTTCTCCCTATGCGGCGGCTGTCTGAAGATTGCGCATCCGAACGAGATTGTAAGCCGATGCCGCGAGCGTGAACATCCAGCCGACCCGGTCCAGCCCACGCAAGCGTGTCTTGCGTTGCAGAGCGATAGTCTTGATCCAGCCGAAGACTTCTTCGATCCGCTTCCGCTTCCGTTGGCTGACCGCATAGCCGTCGTGTCGCGTGGTGCGTTCATCAATCGCGCTTCGGCGGTTGGTATCATTCTGTGCCATATGGGGCGTAACGCTCAGTTTCCGCAGGGCCGTCACAAAGCCGCGTGTGTCGTACCCGCGATCCGCACCCAGCGTGACACGCCGCCACGGGGCTTTGCCGCTGATCATCGCCTCTGCCGCGTCGCGTTCCGCAGTACCGCTGGCCTGTGTTAGCCGGACATCCACCACGAGCCCATTCCGGTTCTCTGTGAGCACATGTCCCAGATACGCCAGCTTCGCTTCGGCCCCATTCGTTTTTTTGTAAAGCCTTGCCATCGGATCGGTCAACGACTCGTGTGTTTCGTTGGAGCGCCTCTCCCGATGCCAATTGATCGTGGGATTGCTGCTCTTATCCACTGGCGGCGGATGCAAAGGACCATCATTACGATCTTTGCGCTGGAAACTCTTCTGCCCGGCCCAGGCCTCGATCATCGTGCCATCGACGGTGAAGTGCTCGTCTAAGAGTAGATTTTTGCTGCGCGCCTGCTGGACGATCATGGAAAAGAACTGCTCGGCTACTGCTCCCTCCAGCAGACGATCACGGTTTTTTGTGAAAACCGTAGCGTGCCACACAGGCTCGTTGGCCGACAGCCCGACGAACCACCGAAACAGGAGGTTGTATTCCAACTGCTCCATCAGCATCCGTTCGCTTCGAATCGAATACAACATCTGCAGCAGGAGTGCGCGCAATAACCGCTCCGGTGGAATCGAGCGTCGGCCTTCTTCGGGATATATCTCGTCGAACCGGGCGTTCATCTCGCGTAGCGCTTCGTCCACCATCGCGCGGATCGCACGTAGTGGATGCGCCGCTGGTACCCGATCCTCCAGACTCCCGTAACTGAAAAGCTCCGATTGCTGAACGTCTTCGCCGCGCATGCAGAGATGACGTCGAAAACATCATTGAGGTCACTTGCTTTGATTAGAATTTCAGCAGCCTGCTAGTGGCGGAGCTCCTCACTGGACCAACTTGATGACCGTCGCGTCAGCGTCAGGCGCCTGGGCCGGCAGTTCAATCGTCAAGATGCGGTCCGTTTGCCGGAATCTGAGGGGCTGGCCTGAGGCAAGGAGGCTGGCGGAGTGGAAGGGGGGCAGGCCGCTGGCGGCCACTTTTAGTCGAACTCCGGGCCAATCAAACACGTGCACGAAGACCTCGTCGTCCTTGGCCGTGGTACGTACTGATGCAAGGCCTTGAATGGGACCGTAAGTCGTGCCATAGATCGATTCACCGTTGCGGTCCATCCATTTACCAATCACGTTTAGTCGCTCGATAAATCCTGACTGAATTGTTCCGTCCGGCCCGGGAGCGACATTCAAAAGAAAGTTGCCGCCACGGCTTGCAACTTCCACGAGCGTACGGATGAGTTGCGTGGCTGATTTAAAATCGCGATCGTTCTTGTTGTACGCCCAGGTGTGATTGATTGTCATGCACGTTTCCCAAAGGCGAAACTCCTCGGGTGACGGCACGTAGCCCGGCTTGGAACCCGCATCTCGATGATCAGAGTCCAGTCTTCTCCCTTTTATCGGAATGCTGGCTGGCAGGAACTGCTCGGGCGTTTCAAAGTCGCCTGGAATGCCGATGCGGTTATTAATTAAGGCCTGCGGCTGCATCTCGAGGATCGTGCGGTGCATGCGGTACCCATCAAATTTCCTTTGATTGTAGAGTCCGTCGAACCAAATTAGGGCCACGTCTCCATACCGTGTGAGCAATTCACGCAGTTGCATTTCCATGTAGCTGAGGTAAAGAGGCCATACTTCGCGCGTAGGCTCGCCATTCCAGTTCTTGCTGGCGGGTTCGGACGTGTCCCGAAACGAAGGATGATTCATGTCTGGAGGAGAGTAGTAAAAACCAATCGGCATGTTGGCCCGATGACAAGCCGCTGCCAACTGCGCCACGATGTCCTGTTTATACGGCGTATTTGTGATCTTATAGTCGGTGTAGGCGGAGTCAAACATGCAGAAGCCGTCGTGGTGTTTGGTAGTGAACACCATGTAGCGCTGGCCTGTCGACTTGGCTAATTCAACCAAGGCGTTTGCATCGAAGCGGCTAGGATTAAATTCCTGTGGCAAGGACCGATACTTTTGCTCAGTGATCGGGAACTCCTTCGATGGACGCATAATGGGCCAGGAGGCTTCCACGCTGGCGAGCGAATATGGTCCCCAGTGAATGAACATGCCGAACTTCGCCTGACGATACCAGGCGGTTCGTTTGTCTTGATCCGGCATGGCGCGCGCCGGTTGGGAATGAGCAGGGTCCTGGAATGCCGCTCTCTTCCCTGCGGCTCGGCCCAGAGTCGGAAAGGCAGCTGTCATTGCTAGTAGTTGGCGTCTTTTCATATATGTCCTTCGGCGTTCCAGATCTCCCAGGGCCAATTGCGGGGCGCGATCAGTAATGTTGCGGACGTAAGTACCACCAGGCCCGCCGCCCCCACTCGGCCGGACGGGGAGCACCTCTCCACTCTGCAGTAAGAAATCCGGAGCAGGTGGCGGTCATGATCATGAACATCCGAATTAAGGCCCAGGCGGCCAAGGTGCCGAGCAATATTGAACTTACTCCATATAAGGCAAAGGCTCCCATCCACAGGATGCCCATGGCAATGCCGCACAAGACATCCGGATGCCACCTTCCGTGGAAACTCTTCCAGGTCCGCTTCCGGGAAAGAAGAAAGGTGGCATAGCACGCGTCTGACACAAGACCGCCTAGCACGGCGACGGGCCAGACGGCATAACCGGCCGTCTCACTGGAGTTGCCCAGCCACATGGCCCGATTGGCGATCATATCCGCCAGCACCCCCGTCACCAGTATCAGTATGAAACCTGCCAATAAGCTTCCGTTCATCCAGCAACTCAGTGCCTGAGATCGCAGGACAGGCCGGGCTCTTGCGGTGTCAGGTAAACGCCGTTCTCCACTCGTGCCGGCTGCGAGAAGTACTTCCGAAGGTGTGGGATGTACTCGAGAAACAGGGCCTCATGGCCGAGCGCCACGTGGTTGAACAACACTAGATGTTGGTGGATTTGGCCCATGTCCCCTACGTGCGGTACCACGGGCAAGCCATACTTGCGTGCCAGTAGGCTAACCGTGATGAACTCGGAGACACCGGCCAGGCGCGTACAATCTGCTTGCACGAAATGCACTCCTCCGTAAATCATAAAGTTTCGGAACGACACGCGGTTAGGAATGTGCTCGCCCAAGGCTAGGCGCAGGGGCGCAATCTGGTTACTAAGTTTCACGTGACCTCGGATGTCGTCAGGGTGCGTGGGCTCTTCAATCCAGTAGGGCTGCAATCCGCGGATCGCTTGGCATATCTGCTCTGCTTCTGGCACGGTCCATTGCTGGTTGGCGTCGAGCATCAATCGAGCCTCCGGACCGGCCACCTCCCGCAGCAAGGTTGCGCGACGGATATCGTGGCTCGCGTCCCTTGACCCCACCTTGAGTTTCAGCGCCTTAAAACCAGTGCCGAGGGCACGTTTCGCGTTCTCGCGAAGTTCCTCGTCGCCGTACTGAAACCACCCGACAGAGGTGTCGTAGCCGGGGTACCCGCATTCCAGGATCCTCTCGCGTTCGGCGCGATTTGGCCGTTCTTCCTCAATCATCTGAACAGCCAAGTCGGCAGTCAGATCCTCTTCCAGGTAACTGAGATCCAGAAGATTCACAATCTCGCGCGGTGTTAAATCGAGAAGCAATTTCCACAACGGGACCCCGCGAGCTTTGGCCCAAAGGTCAAAGCATGCATTCGTGATGGAAGCCAGCGCCAAGTGAACGGCGCCTTTATGAGGACCAAGCCAACGGAGGCTTGCATGGTCTGCCAGTTCCCGGCTGACGCTACCGAAGCCCGCCATGAGTTCGTCTATCGGCAACTTGGGAAGCGACTCACCGAGAGCTGAGATCAGCTGGCATACGATCTGGTTACCCTTGCCTAGCGTCAGTACGAGGCCGGTGCCGGATAAGCCGCTATTGGTGTGCAGCCGCGTAACGGCAAAAGCGTACTCCGCAATCTGGTGAATCGCATCGGTGCCCGCTCCTCCTTTTAGCTCGAACCGCCGGTCTTCCGCTTCTACGCCCAAGATCGTGATTGACTTCATGGTCGATATCCTAAATCCCGCTCCGCCGCTGACCGGAGGATGCATCCCGTCATGAAGCGCCCTTTTTCCGAGGGAAGCAATACTGCGGCGTCCGTGATTGCGTCACCACGAGGACAGTTACCGAGAACGCGAAGGCCGTCGCGATATTGATCTATGCTTCGGGGATCTGGCTGCTCGCCGCACCCGCGTTCAATGGGCGGTGTCCACTGTCCGGTCGGACTAACGGCGTTGACGCGAATACCGATTGCCGCGTAGTCGAGAGCCACCAACTTCGTCAACGCGATCATCCAACCCTTGCTCGCGCTGTAGGCCGTGTGGACCGACTGCCCGATACGGCCCACCATGCTCGCTGGATTCAGAATTGTGCCGTGCGCCTGTTTGAGGAATAGCAGTGCCGTACGTGTTGTCAAACAGACACTCTTGGGGTTGGTGCTCATGAGCGGCACACCTCCCGTCCGGACGTTTCGTCAAGCGCTTTCGAGGGACTCACGATGCCGGCATCTGTGGGCCCAAAATTCGAATTTGCCGTGGTCACGGCAGCATCGGCTGAGATTCCGTGGGTGATATGGCAGGAAGCGGGGTTGCTGTTTCCCACCGCTTGCGCCGACTCCTCAGCTTGCTGGTCCACGTCAGCGATCACTACGCTGGCGCCTCCCGCCAGAAAGGCAACCTTGTTCTGGTTCTGCAGGAGCATTCAGCCTCTACCACGCTGGGAGTGCACAACGTGGCAGTCCCTAATACGGCGCTCCATAGTGTCGAGCGCTTCGTCGGCGTCAAACTCTCCCGTCATAACGGAACGAACCGTGCGCCATATCGTGTCCTCGATTTCCGGGTAGCACGCGAGCCTCGGAGGAATCAGCATGTCATTGGCAATCACCAAATCGAGCAACCTCCAGCGTTCCCCGTCCAATCCTTTCGCTTCTGCCACGATTTCTGCGAGTACCGCAGGCCGTGTGGGGACGGCCCCCTGACGTGCTTCGACCAACTGCTGCTTAGGAGCGGTTAGAAAGCGCAGCAGTTCAAGAGCGCCGGGTTTCTTAATCCCGTGCCGTGTAAGCGCAAAAGTATGACAGCCAGCGTAAGCCTTGTGAATGCCCGTTGGTCCGACAGGCATGCGCGCCAGTCCCAAATCGTTGCTGACCCGCGAAGTTACAGCGTCCCGGTAAGCGCCGTAATAGCCAGGCCAGTCACAGATCATGGCCGCGTGACCATCACGAAAAAAGCGATGTGCCTCGTCATACTGCCAGTTGGCCACCTCGACCGGCGCCGCTCCCGAGCGGTACAGCTTTCGGATCAGTTGGAGTGCCCATGCCCCGCCCTCACTGTTCAAGAGCGGTGCGTCCGAAACAGGAAATAAGCTCGTGCCGCCCATCTCTGCCAGTTCGAAAAACATCCCAAACAGCCCTGACCCCATACCGGTGAAATCGAAGCCATAACAGCAGCCCCTATTCCCGAGTTTGCGCGCCGTCTCTGCAAGTTCATCCCAGCTTGCGGGCACTCGATCCACCAGATCCGTGCGGTAGTGCAGTAGTTTGACGTCGATATTCCGGGGAATCCCAAACAACTGTCCTCCGACTTTTGCCAGATCGGTCGTGAGCGGGTAGAAACTGGCAACCTCCACTTGCTCCGCAAAGTCGTCTATCGCGGCAAGAAAGGAGAGCTGCGAGGGTGCATATTTGGTGTGCGTGCTGATCAAATCGTAAGGCATATCGTCCAACGAAGCCAGATGGGCGTTCAATTCCCCATGTGGGCTCCGGTGAGAAACGTCGACCTCAAGGCCGGTCGTTTGTTCGAAACACGCTACGGTTTCGTAAAGCGGATCGTACATGGGACCGGCCACTAAAGCAACCCGCACGGTATGATCGGCCATTTAGGATTTCCCCTTGCGTCCGCGCGACGGTTTCCCCTTGTGATGAGCTTCGACAGACCCATCCACGTTCTCCCAGACTGCATACGCTGAAGCCGCGAATCGTCCGATGCAGTGCTGGACAAACTGGCTGGCAAGGCTTGAGTTTCCTTCGCGAATAATGTGCAGAATCCCGCGATGGTACCCCAGGTCATCGATCCACGCCGTAGGACCCTGCCCGCTTCTGACAACGCGCATCTCGATGAATGCGAACAGCGGATACAATAGTTTTCGCCCGATATCGGCCAACAATCGGTTGCCTGGTGCTTGCACCAGAGCCGTATGGAATTCCAGGTCACTTTCGATGATCTTCTTCATATCCCGTGTTTGCACGGCGTTCTCCATGCTTTGTAGGGCTCTCTCCAAGGGCGAAAGATCCGCACCACTCGTACAAGCTAGCTGTGCTGCAAGCCCCTCCAATGCCGCGCGAACCTCGTATATGTGGGCGATGTCCCGCTCCCGGTAATTCACCACACGCGCGCTACGTCCTGCGAGCTTTACCAAAAAGCCTTCTGCTATCAGGAGGTTTATCGCCTCTCGAATGGACGCCTGAGCCACTCCGAACTCTCCGGCCCATTTACTTTCCACGACCCGCTGCCCTGGGCTGAGACGCCCCTCTGTGATTGCCCCCTTGAGCTCCGAAGCCAGGGTCTCCTTCAGGAGGGTACTAGATTGCAGGCCTGGGGGCACAGTCAACATAAGCGCTTAAATCAAGAATATTTGAATTTCTACAGGTGCACAACCGTGAAAATAAACGCTTGACAAGCAGATCGTAGTGGAAATAGAATAGGCCGGAAGTTGTAAACCCGGGAGGTCTAAACTATGTGGCATTTGTCATCCGGTGTCGTCGGATCAGGCCGTACTGCATTGACTGGGTTTGCCGTCCTTTGTGGTGCAAGGATACGCCTTCTCGACCCGCCAGCTACCGCGAGGGTTTCTAAAGCCAGCGGCCGGGCTCGTGACAGGGTTTCACTGGACCTCAAGAGCTTGCATCATCCCGCTTGGGCTCCAAGGGGCGCATGCGCCCTTCTGATAGCTTTGCTCATCACTGTTCCTTTAAGCCTTCTAGGACAGCAGTCTGCCGCTAACATTAATGGGATCATTACCGATCCAAGCGGTGCCGTAGTAGAAGGGGCCACCATCACACTGACGGACGTCACTACCGGTGGAGCGCGTTCTACGGTCAGTAACGCCACCGGCAACTACGCTTTTGTGGATGTAAAGCCAGCGCCGTACACTATGAAGGTCACCAAAGCCGGTTTCAATACTGTAAGTCAACCGGAGTTTACTATGCAGGTGAACCAGACGGCGACGCTGAACTTCACACTAACCGTCGGTTCCACGCAACAGTCAGTTACCGTCGACGCGGCTGCGGTCGCGATTGAAGCATCCACTGCCGAACTAGGCACCGTGATCAACCAGACAGCCGTAAATGACTTGCCCTTAAACGGTCGCAACTTTACTCAACTCCTGACGTTGACGCCGGGAGCGAGCCCGGTAAGCGTGGGGCAGAACTCGGGTGGCGGAGGCGGATTTGCGGGCAATGCAATTGGCAGTTTCTCGTTTCCTGCGCTGAACGGCCAACGTAACCGCAGCAATATGTTCCTGCTTGACGGAATTAACGACCAAGGGTCCTTTATAGGGAACTACAACTTTGAGCCGATCGTCGACACAGTACAAGAATTCAAAGTTCAGTCGCACAATGACGAGGCCTCGTTCGGCCAGGCTGTCGGCGGAATCGTCAACGTTGTGACTAAATCAGGTACAAACAATTTCCATGGCAGTTTGTGGGAATTTCTGCGGAACTCCGATCTCGACGCTCGCAATTTCTTTATTGCTAAAGTAAATCCCCTCCGCCAGAATCAGTTTGGCATCGCGGGCGGCGGCCCGGTTTGGATTCCCAAAGTGTATAACGGCAAAAACCGGACATTTTTCTACGGCGGTTATGAGGGATTCCGGCAGAGCCAGGCATCTCAAGACCTTCTGCTCACGCCAACGACGGCCCAACTTAACGGCGACTTCAGCGCCATAAAAAGTCAGCTTTACAATCCTTTCAGTACGCGGACTGATCCTGCGCACCCGGGCAACTACATCCGCGATCCCTTCCCAAACAACCAAATACCTCAGAATCTGCTCAATCCGGCCTCACTACTGTATGCTAAAACGCTATTTCCGGCGGCGGGCTCTCTGACCGCAAGCGGCACAAACGCATTCGATTTGACACCTTCCCGAGTCAATCAGGATTCCTATAACGGGCGCGTTGATCAGGTGTTCAGCGAACGCGATGTACTCTTTGGCAGAATCTCTTACTACAACCAGAACGATTCCAACTCGGCCGGCTACCCGGGCGTCGTGAACCAGATCGCGCTGGAGGGCTGGAATTGGACGCTGCACGAAACCCACACATTCAACCCAACGGCCGTTCTCGATGTACACTTCGGCAGGAACTGGGGCGACGATCTCACGGAGAAAGTTTTCTCAAGGGCCCCCTCTGGCTTCGCGACACAACTGGAGCAGCTTGGATTCTCACCGAATTATATCGGTGGCTTCCAGGGCGGACAGGGTCCTTTTGTTCCACTGGTCAGCATCTCCGGTTACGTCAGCACCGGCGGGAACAACGTACAAGATACTCGGATCGCGGATATATGGGAATTCGGAGGCGATTTCACCAAGATTGCGGGACGTCACAACTTAAAGATAGGGGCCAACTTTGCTACGAACAATACGCGCTCACCCATCTATGGAGTCCAGAACAGCTTCGCTGCGACACAGACCCAAAACCCAGAAAGTTCGGCAAACACAGGGGATTCGCTGGCCTCGTTTCTACTCGGAGTACCGGATAGCGCCAACAAGCGCAACGTCCTCGAAACGGAACATGGCGGCTGGGTAAACGGCGTATATTTCCAAGATCAATGGAAACTGACGGATAAACTGACTATCAACTATGGGCTGCGTTGGGACGTAACGCTGTGGCCCATTTACGGAACGCCCAACACACCCGACCAATATGTAGGCGATCTGAACCTGAACAACGGTACCTATATACTGGCTGCCGTGCCGCCCGCTTGCAGCAGCACAGTAGGGTTTCCTTGTATACCAGGGGGCACACTCCCGGCTCATGTAACCGTTACCGATCTGGACAATCATGCGATCTATCACAACGATTACCGCGATTGGCAGGGGCGTGCCGGCCTAGCATATCGCCTGACGAATAAGACAGCTCTGCGCGCTGGCTATGGCCGGTTCTACGATAACTGGAATGCCGTCATTCAGCTTGCACAGAATTATGAGGGCGCATGGCCCGATGTCGGGCAACTCATTGCGAACAATCTGAACCAACAAGGCGTCACTGCCTCGGCAGGCGACCCGTTCAATCTTGGTTCGAGTGGCGTGGTCTATCCGGCGCCCAATCCTTTCAACCAGGTCAACTGGTTCATCGACCCAACCAGCTACCGCATGCCCTACTCCGACCAGTGGAACGTCGGGGTCGAACAGCAGTTAGGTCAGAACACGGTCCTGTCGCTAGCTTATGTGGGCGCACACGACTTACAGCTCAATTTGGGCGGCTACCGGAACACTGCCGTTACTCCCGGCCCCGGAGATAAAGCAACGGTGGCTAGCCGACAGCCTTACCCGTACATTACGCCAACTTTCTACGACCAGAGCATCGGCCAAAGCAAGTACAATGCCTTTCAGTTCCGGATTCAGCAGCGCACCACAAAGGGACTATCCTATTTAGTCTCTTACACACGCTCAAAATCAATGGACGTAGGCTGTTCGGGCAGCTTCGGCGCGGAAGGTTGCAGTGTACAGCAGCCCTACAACCTCAATGCCGACCGAAGTGTCTCCGGCTTCGATCTTCCGAATGTGTTCTCGGGCAGTTGGACTTACGAGATTCCGTTCGGAAAGGGCAAAACATTTAGCTCGGGCAACCGGTTTGTCAACTATGCTCTCGGCAACTGGTCGGTGAACGGCATTGTCAGCTTCTACTCGGGAGTACCTTTCAACGTAAACGTGAGTAATGGAAATATCTCCAATACAGGAAACACGGTCGAGCGCGCTAATCTGATTCTCCCGAACCCGTATGCGGCGAACCGCGGGCCTAATCAATGGCTAAACCCGAGCGCGTTTGCGACACCGCCACCTTATACCTATGGCACCTTGGGAAGAAATGCATTACGGACCGAAAGTACAAAGAACCTGGATCTCTCGATTTTCCGCAGGTTCCCAGTAACGGAAAGTGCCGGATTCGAGTTTCGTGCCGAGTCTTTCAATTTGACGAATACCCCCATTTTCGGAACCCCGAACAGCACGCTGGGCAATCCAAACTTCGGCATCATAACCTCCACGAGAAACACGCCGCGCGAACTGCAGTTTGCATTAAAGTTCGAATTCTGACGATCGGCGATGCGGTGCCTGAGTTGCGCTGCCCTTATGGCGCTGCTTCACCGCAAGCGGCTGATAATCGCAAGTGCCTTCTGGGTGTCGGGGTCCTCGGGCTTGAGCGACTTTGCGACCAGGAGTTGCTTTTCGGCGTCCTGCAGATCGCCGGCCTTGCATTCGATCAAACCAAGATCTTTATGTAGGTCGGCTTTCGAGGTGCAGGCGCCGCACTGAACGATGGCTTGGCGCAACTGGGCGATTGCTCCGGAGTAGTCGCCCCGATTAGCGGAGGCCAGGGCAAAGTTGGCGAGCGTCTCTGCTTCTGTTGTCAGTTGTTTTCGCTGCTGCACGGTTGCGAAGCGTTCGCGATAATGTTTGGCTTCTTCCGGATTCATCTTACCGACGACGCGGGAGAGAGTGTAGAGCGCTTCGGTCTGATTCGGATCTAATTCGACAGCCTTTTTCCAGGCTGCAATCGCTTCCTGTGTCTTACCCAGGCGCTGGAGATTCTGGCCGAGCAGGAAATACGCATCGGCATTGCGGGGTTCCAGGATGAGTAGCTTGTGGAATGTTGCTGCTGCCTGCTGCGGCTGGTTTAGCTTCGTCTCTGCAAGGGCCAGCAAGTAAAAGGACACGGGATAGGCTGGCGCCAACTGGCAGGCCTGCTGGAGTTCAGGGCGCGCTTCTTCGTACCGGTGTAGGTCAACCAGCACGCGACCCTTGTTGTAGTATGGCGCGGCAATGCTGGGCGAGAGCGTTTCACTTTGGGAAAACTCGCGCAAAGCCTCCTCGAGCTGATAACTGTCGGCGAGCGTAATCCCAAGATTCAGATGGGCCTCTGAGGACGTAGGCTGTAACTGGACGATCCGGCGAAACGTCTGGATACTCTCTTCCTTCCTGCCGAGCTTTTTCTGCACCATTCCGAGCGCAGTCAGGGCAGTGGTGTTCTCCGGACCTTGCGAGATAACTTTCGCGAGTTCGGCCGCGGCCTCTTCCAGTCGACCTTCGTTAGCCAGTACAAGCGCGAGGTTTACGAAGGCCTGTGTTAACCGCGGATTGTTTTCCGTTGCTTCCTTCAGGAGCTGTTCGGCTTCCCCATTTCGTCCAATGCGGCCATAGAGCACCCCAAGATTACTTTGTGCATCGGCAAACCCCGGATTTAGTTGGATCGCCTTCTTGAAATGATCCTCAGCTGCAACGGTCTTGCCCTGCCCAGCCTCAACGAGCCCAAGCTGATTCTGCGCCAAGGCCAGGGATGGATCGAGCGATAATGCCCTTTGTAGCGCCTGCTCCTCCTCGGCCCTTTCACCCAGTTCACCCAACGCCAAAGAAAGATTAAACCAGGTCTTCGCGTTGTCAGGATCGAGCTTCAGCGCATCACGATATTTCTGCGCAGCTGTTTTGGCATCACCTTTTATCAGAAGTGTATTTGCTCCTCCCCCGGTAGCTGCAGCAATGTTCTGCTCTACACCCTGCTGCTTCGCTTGCTGGAATTTTTTCAGTTCCGCGGCTGCCTCCTCTTTGCGATTTAACGCTTTGAGAACAGAGGCTAGTTGAAAGCGCGCTTCAGCCGAGTCAGGCCTCAATGTTAGCGCCCTCTGTAGATGCGGTAACGCGGCTTGCGGTTTTCCGTCGTGCGTAAGGACAAAACCAAGATCGTAGCGGCTGCTGTATTCATTGGGATTCATGCGGACCGCCAGTTCCAGTTCACGTTCCGCATCTCTATAGCGTCCGCTGCCCCTATATATGCTTCCAAGCAGAGCGTGTCCTTCGGCACTACGCGGCTCCCTTTTCGTATACTCTTCCGCGAAAGGCAAGGCATCCTGATAGTTTGCAACGCTCGCATAGGCCTTAACTAACGCCAGTCGCGCGACATCGTAGTCCGGCTCGAAGTGTAAGGTCGTTTTGTACTCATCGGCAGCTTCGCGAAACAGCTTTTGATTCGCGTAAACAGTCGCGAGATTGAAATGGGCGAGTGCCAGATCGGGCGCCGATTGCAGCAGCACCTTAAGCGTCTTGATTGCTTCCTTCGGATCCCCGTTTTTCGAATATGCAATGGCCAGTTCGATTTGCAGATCGGTGTCTTTCGGAGCGAGCTTTACGGCCTTATTCCACGTCTCAATGGCAGGCGCGTAACGCCGCTGGGCAGAGTAGATCTGTGCCAGGTGATCGAGTGTGAACTCTGAATTTGGCTCGATAGCAAGTGCCCGCCTAAACTCGTCCGCCGCTTCGTCGAGTCGGCCGGCCGCCTGCAGAGCGCTGCCCAATGCACTCCGTGCCGGAACCGAATCCGACTTCAGTTTTACAGCCGCACGAAATTCGTCGATGCCCCGCTCCGGCTGCCTACTCTGCATGAAAGCCAAGCCGAGATCGAAGTGCGCCTCGAAAGACTGTGGGTCTAGCTGGAGAGCATGGCGAAATTCCGGAATGGCGCAGCTAAGTTGCTGATGCTCCGCGAACCACGCGCCTAACGCCGTATAAACGTTTGCAGAAGGCGACCGCCGAATGGCATTTTCGATGTTCTGAGGACCGGTACATTGTGCACCAGTCAAGCTATGCAAGCCGAGGAGAAGACCGGCAGCAACATACATTGGTCGCGGCATTAATTTGTAACGCGGGCCAGCAGGCTACGCATAAACTGATCCTGGGGAAAGAGCTCCACGTAACGCTCCATCTGGCCTTTTGCCTCAGGGTAGCGCTTCAGCTTGATGTATTCAAGAGTAAGCGTCTTAAGCACCAGGGCGTTAAACGGATCTGCTTTACTTGCGCGTTCCATGTACTCGAGCGCCTCTTCTTCGCGGCCCAAGTGGGAAAGAGCTTTGGCCATGTCTTCATAAACTGCGGTTTCTTTCAGAGCCAATCCCAGCGAAAGATGCGGGAGCGCCTCGTCGGCTTTTCCGCCAGCAAGCAACTTGTGCCCCATAGCTGCCTCTACCAATGGTTCCTTCGACCCGCGAGACACCAGTTGGTTGAGCAACTCCAAATAACGGTTCTGATAGGCAGGATCTCGTACCGCGATCTCGCCGTAGGCGCGCAGCAAGCTCACATCCGGAATAGCGGTCCCGCGTCCTTCAGCGGGATTCAAGAGTACTAGGTCATTCCCACTCTCTTGAAGCGATATAGGAACAGGCTCGCCAATGCGTGCAGGGATACGGTGGTTTGTCAGTGCCGTATGAGAAATCACGGCCACATCACGCTTTGGCATGTGACAGCCGATGCAGTTGTCCGGTGGCGTCTGTGACATCCTCGTCCTCTTCGGTAGCGTGCAACTCTCGTCCGTGTGGCAGACATAGCACTTCTGCCGGAAGTAGCCGACCGATGCGCCCCGATCTGGCTGAACGTGTGGATCGTGACAGGTCAAGCAACTCAACTTGCCATTGCTCGCGCGGAAGCAGCGGCTCATCTTCATGGCTGCATTGTGCTCCAGAAGATCAGCCTCGCTCTTCTCCCCCAGCTTTGCTGGAGCCTTAAAGATTGCCACGGTATCAACCAGCCATTCACCAGGGCGATAGTCGAGGTAATCTCTCCCCGGCTGGAGCACGCGGACATCGCCGCCCTGATGGCAGCTCATGCATATGTTCTCCGCCAGACGAGGCGAGAGCTTCCGAGGATTTACTATTGACCGGTAGCGCTTCGGTGTGCGCACATGCTGCTCACCAGGCCCGTGGCAATTTTCACATCCTATTGCGAGTTCGTGAAATGGCGGGTCTGCATACAGGTTCTTACGGCCAGTAATCGGTGCAGCGCGTCCGCTATGGCAAACTATGCATTCTTCCGGAACCTGGCGGCTGAATCCCAGATCGCGCTGCTCATACCCGGGCGACCAGTCCCACGTGCCGGTCCTTGAGTAATAGGACAGTGGAGCCTGGAACAGGCCCTGTTCGCGACGTACCAGCGGCGTAAAGCCATTTTCTCCCGAACCGACGAGGTAGTCTAGCTTCTCTGTCTCGCTTAGGCCTTGGCCTCGTCGATCGGTTTGAAACCAGTCCGAGTTTTCCTGAAAGACGCGGGCCACACTCCCGTCTGAGGCAGCCGGCTTAGCCTGTGCGGAAGTCAGCCCATTCACTTTTTCTAGATCGGTTGCCGGGCGCAGGGAACGACCCATCGGGGTTTTCCTATAGGATTGGTAGATCTCTGCATGGCAGCCGAAACAAGCCTGCGAGCCCAGGTAGCCCGATTCTGGAGACGCAGCAACTGCGGCAGAGGCAAGCGTCATCAGAAACCAAGCGGCTCTGATCATTTCTCCTGCTCTGTCTCCCGGGCTACAAAGATCTGGTTTGCCTTAATGTCAGCGAATTTCTGCCTGATTCCGCTGGGCCAGTCGATCTCCAGGAGCTTAATAGATGTTGCATGCCCCAGACCGAAATGCACTCGCTTGTCGCTGGCCGACAGATAGCTCGCGGCAGTACTCACTACGGCGTATTGCCGCTTCCCGGTTCCCGTGGTGATGATGACTTGGGAGCCAATGCCGTCGCGATTGCTCCTGGTGCCGATCGTATCGATAGTCAACCAGTTATTTGCATTCCCGCCGTTCTTCAGAAGCAAGGCGGGTCCGTTATTGCAATTGATGGCGACATCGACGAAGCCGTCATTATTAAGATCTCCGAAAGCAACTCCGCGTGCAGCCCGGCGCTCTTGGAAAACCGGTCCGCTTTGAGGTGAGACGTCTACGAACATACTGCCTGCATTGCGCAGCAGCAGAGGCGGCTCAAGATACCGGACATCAGGCTGAGTCAGCTCAATATTATCCATGACGTGCCCCTGCCCGATAAACAGATCCTTCCATCCATCGTTATCGTAATCGAAGAACTTACTGCCCCATCCGGAGTGATTGAAGCTGCGTGCCCCTAATCCTGCCGGTCCTGACACATAGTCGAACTCGCCCTTGCGGTTGTGAAACAGCGCATACCGCTGGCGGGCAAGAGCGTTCACGAAGATATCCGGCCATCCGTCGTTATCATAGTCTGCGAAATCGACGCCCATTCCGGCGAATGCGTCTCCATTCTCGTCGTAAGCAACGCCCGCTGTCGAGCCCACCTCTTCGAATCTGCCCCTGCCAACGTTATGGAACAGCTGTTCGGGATAGGAATCGTTGGCCACGAAAATGTCGGGCCGGCCATCACGGTCGTAATCATTCATCGCCACGCCAAGTCCCTTGCCCGCAGATCGGCCAATGCCGCTCTCCTGTGAGGCGTCATGAAAGTGGCCATGGCCGTCATTGTGAAAAAGCAGAGCGGAAATAGGCGGGAACTGGTCAGGATGACAGTAGGCACGGCCACCAGGCTTACTAAGCCCGCAGAGGATATCGCGATCGAAACTCCACGTCAGGTACCGCGCGACAAATAGGTCCAGAAGCCCATCGTTATCATAATCTATGAACATTGCCCCCGCTGACCATCCAGAGCCCCCCACCCCGGCCGTCTCCGTTACATCGGTAAACGTACCGTTCCCGTTGTTGTGGTACAGAATATTCGAGCCCACATTGGTTACGTAGAGGTCCGGATGGCCGTCATTATCGAAGTCACCGACCGCCACTCCCATTCCGTAGCCTTGGCCTTTGACTCCAGCCTGTTCGGTTACATCGCTGAAGGTGCCATTGCGATTGTTGCGGTAAAGCCGGTTCCAATACTTTGGATCGTGCTTGTCCGGTGATGAACCGGCCTGCATCGGATCAGTCAACGCTGCGCCATTGACAAAGAACAAGTCAACCCATCCGTCGCTGTTGTAATCAAACATCGCGACTCCTCCGCCCATTGTTTCCGGAAGATATTTGCGTGTTGTATGAGATGCCTGATTGCGGAAGCTTATGTTAGCCTGCGTGGTGATATCCAGGAATCGGGGTAGTGGTCCTTGTTCGAGGCTCGTAAGTGCAAGCATCTGCAACAAGCAACCAGAGATCAGAAACGCCGTTTTCAAGCTCATGCACCTGCAGGCGCATTGCCCTCGCCGAATGGAGGATGGCCAATGAGAGTCGGATCGTACTGATGAAGGGCGGCGAGTTTCTGCTTTGGTACAAAAGCATCCCAGGATTCGATTGCGGCAGGAATCGGCACACTTGATGCGGTTTCAAAGTGGAGTGTGATGACCTGCTGTGCTCGCACGGGAAAGCTGTATACACCGCCAGTCGCCTCCAGCTTTGTCCTCCTGCTCCCGGTCAGATCAGTCCCCCACGCACCACTATGTGGCAGACTTAATTTCACGGTTGCGGGACCTGCTGAACCGAAACATTCTATAAGCCGCATCTCGATGTGGGACCCCTCTCGACGCATCGCCTCCAAAATCAGGTTTCCTGAGGTTTCCACAGCCGGCGAAGTCGTCTTCCGTGCGCGGCCGGGCATGACCAGAGTGGGTGCGTTGTACTCCCAGGCCATTTGCGGAATGCCTGATTGAGCCCATCGATGATCTCGAGCCACGACCGCGTAGTGCAAAACGTGCTTGCCACGCCCGCTAAGCCACGAGTTGCTATAACCCAAGTACTTGTCTTCCGCATTCATGAGATAAAGCAGGGGTGTTCGTCCGTCCAACTCCCGACCCGATAACCCTCGATCCAGCAGAGCGAAGCCTACATCATCTGCCATTTCAAAGTCGATCCACCGAACGGCGGGTACAATTCCCTTGGTCCATCCATGCAGGCTCGAATCCGGTGTGGTCCAGGCACCATGTGAAAAGCCAAATGGTATTCCGCGCCGCACGGAGCGCACATCGTCAGCGAGCGGAAACTCTACAGTCACTACGGTGTAGTTCGGAACATCGTGAAGTTCTGTCTCGAAGTCAATTCGAGGATGCTCGTGATAAAAACGCATTAAGCGCCGTATTTCGCGGCCGCCGTAGAAGGGTCCGCGTACGTCGACGGTAGTTGCCACGGGTCCTTGTTGGACTGCAACCGAAGAGTTGTGTTCGCTCGATGATCCAAGCCGCGTGCGTCCGGGGCGCGCGGGCATAAAGTCGCCTGGATCCTGATTCGCGCGTTTGGATATGGGACGCTCCGCCACTGCCACATTTGCCGGACCGCCGAGCAACTCGCGACCGGAAGACCGTAGCCGAAGGCTCTTCAACGCCCCGCTTCGCCGATCAATTGCTACTTCATAAAACTTCGTCGTAATCGTCTGTGGAAAATCTATGACTGATGGCTGGAGAGGAGCGAAAGCAGCGAGAGAGCATGGGATCATGCTCACGGAGCGTTGTTGGATTTGACAGAGGATCGAGCCGTCGGGCAGTGCTTCGCATTCGGCCCCATTCACACTTCGGCCTGCAGGCAGCTTCAAAACAACGGGGTCATGTCGATCCCAATTCAAACAATTGAATAATGCCGCGTCCTCACCCGCCTCAACCATGGCCGTACTCGCTTGGCCCGTGGAGTTCTGAGCAGCATTCTCAACCCACGTCAGCCGGTCCCGCACGTCCCAGGATTGGGCATCCTCGAAAACCATTCCGCCCGCCGAACCCCACACTGTATTGCGATCCATGTTGAGGCACGTCAGAATCCAAGCGTTATGGAGAGTTTCCGAAGGATATTCGTAATCTCCATGCAGGCTGGCAACAGTCGCCACAATTTCGGCCGCTTGGAGGGCGTGCTCGTTGCGCCGAAACCATGTCTTCACCTTTGGATTCTCGATCCAGAAAGCATCAAAGTCGTACGCCGTTCCTCCAGTGACGGTCGGAATGTCTATTTCACCGGATCGAATGCCGGGCAAAATAGCATCCAGATATTTTCCGAGTGTTGCAAAGACCACTTCACGTCCTGGTTCGTCGCGCCTCCATTGCTCCAGGAATTCGGCCGGATACTTCTTGTACAACGGGGCTAGTGCGTAATCATCGGCACCCGCCAGAACAAGCAGCGGGGCATTGGCCGGAGTGATCGGCTCCTTCTTTGCAAATTGCCCTTCGAGGCCAGCGAGTTCTGCAGGAGAAAGTGGCTCCCTTGTCTTGAAGATCGAAGGCGCTTCGCTATAGTGCCCTGGGCAAAGCGTGAGGATTTTAGAGCCGTCGGGGGACGCTGACCAAAACATCGTTTTACCCGTGGGATTTTTCCTTGTGTATACTAGCGCGTCAAAGCCCAGGGCACTGGCGATCTGGGGCATCTGGTCGTGCGTGCCGCACACATCAATATTCCAGGAAAAGCGGGGCTTTACTCCGAATTTTTGTTGAAACCAGCGTAGCCCCTCAATTCCCAGTTTGGCTAATGCTTCTCCTCCGGAGAGGTTGATAGCTGACTCAAGGAAATAACCGTTTACGATTTCGACTCGCCCCTGCTGAATCCGAGCCCGTAGTTCCGGGGTCCGCTCTGGGCGAAAGTTCATAATGGCGATGACATTGTTTACCTCGGATAGGACGAATTCGTAAGCAGGATCATCGCGTACGCGATCAAGATGGTCAAGATAGCTGTTGGCACAGTAAACCCGTTCTTTTGAAAACGTGGTGAGCCATCCGCAACTGGCAGGATGGAAGTTCGGAACCAGGTACACCTTGCGTCTTATTTCGGGGGCGGTCTCGCGGGCTAGCAATGGGAGTGCGCTCGCGGCAGCAAGTGCACCGACGACTTGGCGCCTGCTCGGCAACGCATCGATCTGAGTCTTAGCCCGCATATGCTATACAGCGGCCGGCACAGGTTTGATTTTCGCGACAAGTGCGCTGCTCGTAGGCAGCACGCCTGCTGATTCGATCAGCAGGTCACTGCCATTCTGACGAATGGAGCACGGGCTGCGGAAACCGAAGATCTCGACGACCGTGTTTGGTGTCGCCCGCAGGCCCGGGATCGTTAACTTCCTGTCGGGCGGATATTTAAGAAAATGCGCATAAAGGCTGTCCTGCTTGCGTGTAAACCGTACATCTGATCCGTCTGGGGCGCTTGCAGAGGGACGGATCCAGGGCCGGGTGCCAAAGATCGCCTCACCGTTGATGCTGAGCCAATCTCCCAGCTTGTGTAGCCGATCAGCTTGGATAGCAGAGATACTGCCATCTGCTTTGGGTCCCACGTTCAAGAGCAAATTACCGTTCTTACTGACAATATCGACTAGCAGAGCGATGAGCTTATCCGGCGCGATAACCTGTTCAGGACCTTCCACCTGGTTATAGCCGAAACTGAAGCCCAGCCCCCGACAGGATTCCCATTTCTTTTCTGTGATCTTGTCGTATCTGGCGTACTCAGGAGTCGTGAAGTCGGCGAACGGTACGCTGAAGCGATTATTGATCACGCCATCGGGCACCGAGTTATAGTACTCCGCAAAGATCTGTGCCGTCTGCCCTAACTTCGGGTAGCTGATATCGTTCCACAAAACAGAAGGCCGGTAGCGTGCGATCAATTCGCGCCAGTGTGCATCAGCATAGCTCGCATATTCCTGTGACTGCGGAACACGGGCTAGCAAATCGGGTCGTGTCCTTATAGGTTGATCAGTAAAGGTCCAATCCAGACCGCCGGAATAGTACAGACCCATCTTAATGCCGGCGGACCTTACCGCTGCCGCCAACTCGCCTGCGATGTCACGCTTCGCATTTAGTTGGCGGCCGCGAGCTTTGGGGTTCACGACGGCCGAGGGCCAGAGCCGGAAGCCATCGTGATGCTTGGTTGTGAGGACGACGTAGCGTGCACCGGTTTGTTTGAAGAGTGCTGCCCATTGTTCAGGCTGCCACTTCGTGGTCTGCTCATCGAAGGTCGGGGTGAACTGATAGTAATCGAAATTTCTTCCGTAGGTAGCAACGTGATGGCGGTAAGTCGGCGAGCCCGTAATGCGGAGCGAGTTCAAGTACCACTCCGCATACGGGTTGTTTGCAAACCAGGTATTCCAGTCGATTTTTCCTAACTCGCCCGTAGGGGGAGCCCACGCTGGTACCGAATACAAGCCCCAGTGAATGAAGATACCTAGTTTTGCGTCATTGAACCACTGGGGCACAGAATGCTGTTCGAGGGACTGCCATTCCGGTTGAAAGTGCGTGGCTGAGGTGCGTCTCAAAGCGCGGCAAGTAGCCGCTACAGCCAATCCCCCAATAGCAGTATGGAACGACCGTCGGTTCATGCCCTTCTCCTCGGTAGTATATTCTCTGTGCGTTTTACATTCTATTGCCGTTCTTAGGCCCTGTCCATGACAAAGCGACTCCGTCCTGCTAATCAATTCAGGATCTTCATGTCTGGCAAGATCAGGCTGATCGAAATCGAGTTTTTTGAGCATCACGTGATGACGCTGGTTAACGCTGCTAGCTACCCGGCGGCAACGGTCTTAATTTAATGTGACTCGTGGGAAGTTCGAAACGTCTTTTCTTGGCCATACATGGTCAAGAGCGGATGTTGGACCTGGCTCCTGAACTCGTATTCACGATTTGGTGTAAGCCCTTTAAGGGAATATGTGAATTCGCCGGTCGCCATTTTCGCAGTAACTGGCAAGTCAATCCAGCGTTCTGTTCGCTCGGAAAGGTCGGTACCGTCCTTCTTCACTCGAAACTGGAAGCCAATCTTCACTTGGTTTACACCGCCCAAGCTGAGTAAATTTCCGTGAAGCGTCTCGGTTCCAGTTGCTGGATTCCATTCTGCACTGGCAGTTGAGACTTGGGGCGGCTCCAAGGCAGCTTTCACGTGTGTCAGTTTCAAAACAATAGGGTCGGGCCAGCTCCGGTCAGTATAGAGGCGCTGTGCACGATAGGCGGTAATATGTAGACCCTTCTGATTTTGGGTCCATGTGGTCTTGGGGTTGACGTCAGGCTTATACTCGACCATCTGATCGGATTGACCCAATACCGATATCGTCGTTTCCGGAGTCGTCCGCAAGGACCGGAGCGTGATTGTCTTGGGATCGCCTAAGCGCCAATGCTCTTCGTGGGTGATAAAGGTATAGACGGTATCCTCGTCTCTCTTTTTCGTGAACCAGACATTCTTTTCATTGGTAATCACCCACGGACGGACATCATGAATCGCTTCGCCGTTCACAAAATGCCAAAGGGCAATTTCTCGCAGGCGGGCATCCTGCTCGTCGGGAATCGTGCCATTCGGCTTCGGTCCGACGTTGAGCAGTAGGTTGCCGCCTTTCGCCCGCGTTTCAATGAGGACGTTGATCAGTTCTGTTCCAGACTTGTATTTCTCGTTGGTCGCCTTCCAGGGCCACTCCGTTCCCATCGTCAGATTGCCATCCCATGCTCCCGGAAGAGCAACACCAGGAGTGTATTGTTCGGGAGTCTCCATAACACCGCGAGTGATGACCAGGTTCGGTTGCAGTTGCCAGGCATATTCCGTCAGTTGCTCAGCTCGCCCATCGAAAAACATGTAGTCAATAGGACCGTAGTTTGTGAGCAACTCCTTTAGCTGGCGTTTGGTGTAATCCATAAACTCGGGGATGTCTTGCGGATAAACCCCTTTGACATGGCGGTTGATCGTGATGTAGTGCTGGTAGAGCCACCAGAAGTCATCGGGCGAGAAGTAAAGCCCGATGGCGATGCCCTGCTTGCGAAATGCCGTAATGAGCGGTGCGAGTAGGTCCTTGCCGTAAGGAGTGTGCATCACGCTGAACGTTGTCGTTTGCGTATTCCAGAGGCAGAAACCGGCGTGGTGCTTGGCAGTAAACATCACGTAGCGAAAACCCGCGAGTTTGGCCAAGCGTGCCCAGTCCTCCGGCCGATACTGATCAGGATCAAAGTAGGCTGGGAGGGTTTCAAAGAAACGCTGAACGTAGTCGGGGGAAGCACCAACGAGGGAGTGGGAGATCACGCCACCGAGCGATCCGTCAACTCCCCAGTGAATGAACAGACCGAGCCCCCGATCCCGGAAAAGCTCGACTGCGGCGGGATTGTTGGTACGGCCCAAGTGGGGCTTGGCCGCCGTGTCCACGAATTGCGGCGATGCACTGGTAAGTGAAACAATGACAAACGCAAGCGTTGCTAATTTCATCTGGCTCTCGCATCATAACCGAGAGAGACTAGTCTGGTTCGTAGGCGACAGGTATCGTCCAGAAGGAAGCAGTACAGACGAACGACGGCTCGCGAAAACGTGTTAGTGCCGTCGGCTCCGTTCGACTCCGGAGATCGGCTTGTAAGCTGTTTGTAGTCAAAGCTAGTGGAGCTTCCGAAATCAATCGTTTGCGATACAAAACGACTTGCTGAGACTGGGCTTTTGCGTCGTGTTGAAGCGGGAGATGTGTACGCTTTGCTGGTCGCCATTCGCGCCGCTTTCAGAGTTGCCTTCCGAAGTCGCCTCGACATGTCTCTGGAGATCATCGCTCTGCATCAGCGCGTTGCTGTGCTGAACCGAATCGACCGCCTCTTCTGACCATCTAACGGGACGTCTAGACCCGATGGTCGGAAATTCTAGCCACTGTGAAACCCGCGACGATAATCGGACGGCATCCAGTTGGCTTTCGTCTCTACTGCCGCTGGCGATCGCGAGCGCGAAGCGGACGGCCAAGGGTAACGGAAGAGATTCGGAACCTTATCCACGATATGAGGTCTGAAAATGCGAACTGAGGAGCGCCGAAGACCCACAGCAAGTTGCTGAACCTCGGCTTCGGACCCATAGCGCTATATCATCTTCGAACACGACTCGAAATTCAAGGCCGATGCGATCGGGTTGCTAAGATTCACCGGGTTAGAGCCGAAGCGCACGAGCGTTCAGGCTCCCTGGCAGAACGGGATTGCGCAGCAATGGGTCGGAACTTGTCGGCGCGAGGTGCTGGACTACGTCATCCCGCTGAACGAGCGACACCTGCAACGGCTTCTCGGCGAGCATGTGACTTATCACGATAAGACCGCATTTCACGATTCTTTGGATGAAGATGCGCCCAATCGACGACCCGTGGAATATAGGCCGTCGCCGATGACAACAATAACTTCGAATGCCCGGACCGGAGGTCTCCATCGTCGGCATGCTTAGAGCGGAGCCTCACAAAACCGGCCTGTCCCACTGGAGCCGGGCTGTCAATCGATGTTTTGGCTACCCACTGGTCGGCGGCTTTGGTGTGAGATTTGGCCTCCTTCCGACTGCGAATGCCCATTGCGGATCGGTCATCGGGACTTTTCGCAGCGAATGCGTGGACTATCTGAGCCCATCAATGAGCGCCATATGAGCGCATCATTCGAGAATTCGCGGCCGATAACACTCGTGGAGGATCACACACTGTGTTGGGGCCTTGGTTTTCCGGAACCGAGTCAGGCGAGGAGCCCGGCTAGTATTGGGGCTGTTCTGGGACAGCCTCTCCATCGGCGCGCGGGTCGGTTGCGCCATAATTCACGTGAGTTCGGTCATTATGCTCGACCGCATTACCGCGACCCATGCTCTGCGAATATCGTAGTTGAACGGTGATTTCGTGACCTTGTTTGCGTAGGCCTTCGATGACATCGGGTGCAATGCCATTCTCAACCATGAGATTACAGCCCGCGAAGTCGCGTTTGGTGAATCGCGCTGCCTCCAGCGCGGCCTGGATGTTCATCTGGAAATCTGCGATATTGGAGACGAATTGGGCATGTGCCTGGGCCTGATTGAAACCACCCATAATGCCGAAGGCAATACGCTCATCACCTTTCTGCATGAATCCCGGAATGATGGTATGCAGAGGACGAGTGCGCGGGCGCAGCGTGTTCGGCCGATCCGGTTTCAAGGTGAAGCCGCCGGCCCGGTTTTGCAGGACGAAGCCAGTACCAGGCGGCACCAGGCCGCTGCCGAAAGCTCCGGAGTTGCTTTGAATGAGAGAAACTTCGTTGCCGTCACGATCAACCACAGAAAGATAAGTTGTGTCGCTGGAGAGCCGCGTAAGCTGGTCTTTCAGGTCCGACGGTAGCACGTTGCACTGGGCATGATCTGAAATCTGCGCTGCTCGATGTGCGGCGAGTTGTTTGGATATCAGTTGTTCCACCGGGATGTGCGATACATGCGGGTCGCCAATGTACTGCTGTAGATCAGCGTAGGCTAGCTTCTTTGCTTCGATCTCCACGTGTAGCGCCTTCTCGCTGTTGTGGCCCCATTGTGCTATCGGAAATCGCTCCATGATGTTCAACATGGAGAGCGCGGCGATGCCCTGCCCATTCGGAGGCATTTCCCATACTGTCCAGCCGCGATAGGTCGTACTTACCGGATCCACCCATTCAGGCTGGAAATCGGCAAGGTCATCGGCCTGCAGAAAACCGTCCAATTCGTCCGACAGTTTTAGGATGGCTTCGGCCGTCTGGCCCTTATAGAACCCATCACGGCCACCCTCCCCGATGCGGCGCAACGTGGCAGCCAATGCAGGATTGCAAAACAACTGGCCTGCAACTGGAGCTGTGCCGCCTGGCAGGAACACGCCTGCAAATCCAGGGCTAGTCTTGAAAGCTAGTCCGTATTCACGCCAGTTCTCGGCATCGGTTTCCGTGACGGCAATGCCCTTCTGGGCCAACACCGCCGCGGGAGCAACATCATCAGCCAGCGAAATCTTGCCGAAGCGCTGATGGAGCGCATCCCATCCAGCGACCGTGCCGGGAACAGTAACAGAGTTGATCCCGGTGCCCGGAATCTTTTCCGTAAACCCCTTCGCCTTCAAGGCTTCGATGGACATCGCCTTGGGCGCCCATCCACTCGCGTTGAGACCGTAAAGCTTTTTCGATTTCGCGTCGTAGACGATCGCGAACAGATCGCCGCCTACTCCGTTCATCATCGGTTCAATCACACCTAGCGCCGCGTTAGCGGCAATAGCTGCATCTACCGCACTTCCTCCTCGCTCCAAAATGGAGGCCCCGGCTTGCGAGGCCACTGCCTGGCTTGTCGCAACAATGCCGTATTGGGTCATCACCATGGAACGGGACTGCTCGCGACTGGGGTCCGTCGCCGCCAATAACGATGACACGAGAAAAAAGGCAAGCAGGCTCGAACCAAGAGTGGTCTTAGGCCTTCTTAGCATTGCCAGAGTAGACATCCGACCTAAGTGTAAAGCCCACATTTTACTGATCAAAATCTGTTGCATCTCTTCTTCCTGCGTCAGAAATGCAGCTTCAATGCAAACCGGAATTGCCGCTGATCGGCAGCCGCGCTTGTAATCACGAGAAAATTGCCCGCCGATATATTCGCGTTTGGCGCTGCGAAGTGCGGTGTATTCGAGAGATTGTACGATTCCGCGCGGAATTGTAAGTTGAACCGCTCGTTGATAGGAAACGTGCGGAACACGCTTACGTTCGCATTGAAGATTGCCGGCGATCGTAACGTATTACGGCCAGAGGTGCCGAATCGGACTGCAGTCACAGGCGCATAAGCGTTGGAATCGTAGTATGGGTGACCTGGCCCGATTCCGCCGAGTTTCGCCACGTTCGGCAGAATTTGGTCTGCAGTCTGCGTATTGTTTGGAGCATTCAGCGAAGCTCCCGACGCGGTTACGGTAAATGGAAGTCCAGAGTAAGCACTGTATGTGCCGTTGACTTGCCAACCTCCGAGGATATGGCCCGCAACCCCGTGCTGAAGGTAGAGTTTACCCTTTCCGAAAGGCAGTTCATAGACGCCTCCAATTTGGAAGTTGTTCGGAATATCGAACCCGGAGACGGCCTCGTTCCGTGCAATCTCCGGAGCATAGTTGAACAGCAAGCCGACGCGCCCGTCATCATCCGCCATGTCAATTGATTTCGAGCGCGTGTAAGCGCCCTTGATCAAGAGCCCGTTGGAGAAGCGTCGGTTGATCGCTACCTGGAGGGAGTTGTAATGAGAGCTTACCCACCCGTCCTCAAACAATGTCGATACCTTGCGTCCGAGCCTCGCGTTCAAAGGAAGGCCTGCGGTTCCGCTACCTGGATACCCAGCGTTCAGCTCATGGTCAACAAACTGATGCGTAGTTGCCGTTCCGACGAAGCCTGCGCTCACGACGAAATTACTCGGAAGCTCGCGTTCAATAGTAAAGTTATACGACTGGATGTACCCCCGATGCAGCAATCCAGGAAATGGACTACGGCTGATCACCGTACTGGTGGGAACGGGCGCGACCCCGGTTGAGAGGTCGGGAACAGATACCGGTGGAATGCCGGCAGAAATGGAAGCGTAAGGCGTGTACGTATTTGGCCCAAGGAAGTTCTGTGGAATCGTGAGCGGATAGGGATCGCGGAACACCCGTGACATAGGGAGCGGGTCGTAGCTGATTCCGTAACCCATGCGGATAACGGTACGGTCAGTCAGCCGGTACGCGAGGCCCACGCGAGGTGCGAACATCTTATGGCTGACGGTCACTCCGGCATTCTCGTCATTGTTGCCGACTCCGCCGATGATAATGTCGTTCGTGGCCAAATCAAAGCGACCCAAGCCGGTGTGTGCCCGCGTCGCGAGCGGATACAACTCATACCGAAGTCCAAGGTTGACAGTCAGCTGGCGCGTGACTTGCCAGCGATCCCGGCCGTACCATCCGAATTGCCATTCGCGACCGGTCAGATAAATGTTCTGCAACGTCTTTCCGACGGATTGATCGAGTCCTAATAAGAAAGCCGCGTAGGCATTATACTGATTCGGAGATTTGCCGCCGTTGAGCGCCGTGAGCGCGCCATCGAACGTGAAATATCCACGCGGTCCGAAACTCCCGGCCTCCGGCTGCCATTGATTGAGCTGGAACCGGATCATGTCAAATCCAAATCGGAACTCGTGAGCACCATGGGTCCATGTCATATTGTGGCTGTTCGTCCAGGTTTGGTCGTTGCGCCAGAAGGGGATAAAGTTTGCCGTCTGGCCCAGACTGCTAAAACCGGTGATGTTGAAGATCGGGAAGCCGCTTTGGCGGATATCCGGACCGTTCGTGCCCGGTATGCCGAGTTGCAGTCCGATGTTCTGACCAAAGAAGTTGTCGGTCCCATGCTGGCCCATGCGGCTAAATCCGAGAACCTCATCAAAAAGTAAGTGGGGCGTGATGATCCAGCTGTGTCCAAGTGTCGCGAGCTGCGTCAGTGTGGGAGCTGTGCCTCCGCCATTACCGTTGCAGAGTCCGGCTCCTCCTGCCGCGCCCAGGCTGAACGGGCAGTTCACCAGTGCTTTCATAACGCTGTATTTGCCGAAGATGTGATGGTTCTCGGTCCGATTCCAGTCGATCTTGGCATCAATGTTGTCGCGATCCAACGCTTGCGTCCCCGAGCTGAAGTAGTTGTTCGTTGTACCCGCCTGGTTGGGAAGCGGAATCAGGTTCTGAATTTTTTGAGTGATGGGATTGAACTCGCTGGTTGGGACAACGTTATTTGCGAATGGTTTTCGGCCCTTTCCTGCTGCATCGCCAGTAGACGGATCGTAGATCGTAGTGCCATAGGCGCTGAAGTCTCCATTCCGTTCGGCCTTAGTAGGAACAGTCGAGAGTGCGGAGTAGTTCGTACGCTCACGCGTTCCTTCCCAACTGCTGAAGAAGAACACTTTATTCTTCACGATGGGTCCACCGAGGGTAGCCCCATCAATGTTGTGAAGGCTGAACGGCGTTCCATTGCCATAGTAGAAATAATTGCGGGCCTCGAGCATGTTGTTGTCCCAATACGCAAAGGCCACACCGTGAAACTGGTTCGTTCCCGATTTTGTGGTGACGGTGACGGCTGAGCCTCCCGCCATCCCCTGTTCGGCATCGAAGCTACCGGTCGTGATGTTGGTTGTCTCGATCGTCTCCTCCGGCGGGACGTACAGCGTGGCATGTGGGAGCCACACGAACACGTCAGCGGCGCCGTCGACCCGCGTGTTGTTATTATTTCGATTCGTGCCGTTCACGTTTGTGCTAAGCGGGCGCTGCGGAGTATCCGTGATGGAGTTAGTAAATTGCGGGGGTGTCGCTCCCGGCACCAGACTGAAAAGGCTCTGAAAATTCCGGTAGTTCGGCAGTGGAAGGTTGGCCATCTCATGTGGACTGAGCTCCGTGTGCGTGTCGGATTTGTCAGTTTGCAGTGCGGCGGCTGTCCCGGATACGTTGATTTCCTGGGTCTGCGAACCAAGCTGCACCTGAACGTCTATGCGCGTGACCGTGTTGATGGTTGCCGTCACTCCAGTGCTGATAACAGGGCGAAATCCCTGGGCAGTCACACGGACCTCGTAAGTTCCAGGCATCACGTTCCCAATCGTGTACCGTCCGGCGTCGTCTGCTCTTACCTCGCGGGTTTCGCCCGTTTGCGGGTTGATGGCCTTTACATCCGCCTGCGGCACCACCGCCCCAGTTTGATCCGTGATAGTTCCAACTATGGATCCGTACAGGACCTGACCTCGTAACCCTGGCGCCTTGAACGCAAAAACAACCAGGAGAAATAAAACGCTAATCCTCACCACAGGAACCTCCTTTGATCAGTCGTGCTTAGGCAACCGCTTCGTATCAGTTCACATGGACATCCAGAGAAATATATCAGAACTAACCAGTAGGTAGAGTATAGCCGTACCGACGAGGCCGGCCGCTTTCTATCTCTCCTGGGGGATTCTGAACAATTTGCGCCTCAGGACCTGAAACACGCCAAGAAGTGCGCTTCGTATGCCCAGTGCCACGCATCAAATTTGATAAAACTAGCGCGGCTCTCTTGCCGCAGCCGTGCGTCGTTGCTGGACAGAGATCGCTCGCCGGACGGAAAATGGATCGCGTTTACACCCGGCCGCAACACGGAATGAAGAGGACATGGCCATGGCTCGGGTTGGGAGCATGTGCAAGAGCTCAGCGTGGACATCATCCGCCCGGATGGCGCTAGTGGCCTGTCGCGGTGAATGAGTTAGCATGGCCTGACTCGGTGGCGAACATCGGAATATTTCCAATTGAAGGCTCGCGCAGTTTTCGAGTAGGCGCGGATGTAGCGAATGAGCTTGCGGGAGAGATCGCGAACAGAGCTGAAGACACCACGTGCGATGACATTCCGCTCGGTGCGTGAGAACCAGGTTTCAACCTGATTCAACCAGGACGAGTA
>DATIMM010000092.1:0-53476 GCA_035475295.1 Bryobacteraceae bacterium | reverse complement strand
GGAGCCAAATTGAAATCCTTGCGTCCATTCGGTCCACCCTCGGCTCGTATACCTGCCCTTCACCGTGAACACAGGCGATCCTTCCGACGGATTCCAGGAGCGGTGGAGCGAGCGAATTTTCTCGGCTGAGGCACCGAATAGCGTCTTGATAGCAGGCCCGAGAAGGGCGGGCTCAATACTGTGATCGATTTTCATCTATTTCTGTTGTCCGGAACTGTCCCGTTCCGGGAGCGCCCACGCGTACAGCACGCTGTCTACAGCGGTTAAGACGTATTGTCTTCCATCCAGCTGGTAAGTCATGGGCGAGCTATTCATCAGTCCTCCAGCATACGTGTGCCAGAGTTCCCGCCCCGTTGCGGGGTCGAGGGCCAACAGGTTTCCGGTCACGTCGGCCGTAAACAGGAGATGACCAGCCGTGGTCAGAATACCCGGATAGGAAATCGATCGTCCTTCGTTACGCGTCCAACGGGTCTTGCCGGTCTGGTAGTCCACTGCGATCAGCGCGGCATCACAAGCGAGCGGCAGGGCGTTTCCGCCTTGATGACCCTCGGGCTTTTTGTCAGGACCGAGGGTCAGATAATACAGGCTGTAGCCCTGTTTCACATTCACGTAGAACAACTTGGTTTCGGGATCGAAGCTCGGCGCGTTCCAGTTGGTCGTCCCGTCCTGATAGGTTTGTACCAGAGAACCGTCCGGTTGCGGTTCTTTCGCCGGATCGGAGATGGGCTCCCCTTTGGGGTTGAGGCCAGAAGCCCAATTGATGGGTACTAAAGGGGAGGTCAGGAGATGCTCCCCGGTAGCCCGATCCAGCACAAAAAAATATCCATTGCGGCTCGCTTGCGCCAGCATCTTTCTGGGCTTGCCGTGAAAATCCGCATCGAACAGCACCGGTGTCTCAACAGCATCCCAGTCGTGCGTATCGTGAGGAGAGGGTTGATAGAACCACACGAGCTTACCGGTATCGGGATTGATGGCAACGATCGAACACGTGAACAGATTGGCGCCGGGCCGCACGACCCCGGCAAGCACTGGATCGGGATTGCCTGTTCCCCAATATAGAAGGTTAAGCGCGGGATCATACGTCCCCGTCAGCCATAACGAACCGCCGCCACGTTTCATCCGTTGCTCGTCGGGCCAGGTCGCCGCAGCGGGAGTTCCCGGGTCCGGCAGGCTGCTCCAGCGCCAGAGTTCGTCTCCCGACATTGGATCAAACGCAATCAGCCAGTGGCGCACGTCGGCCTGATCGCCCGATGTGCCGATGATGATTTTATCTTTGACCACCAGCGGCGCGACCGCCAGGTAGTAGCCGAAAGCCGGATCTGCGATCTGCTTGTCCCAAATCTGCTTCCCCGTCCGAGCGTCCAGACATAGGATATGGGCATCGGTCGTACCGTAGTAGAGACGATTTTTGTACATTGCAACCCCGCGGTTGCTGATGTGATTGCCCTCGGAAGGCCGTTGGAAATGCCAGATTTGCCGGCCTGTTCGCGCATCGACGGCCCAGATATGATCAGGAACGGTCAGGTACAGAATGCCGTTTACTTCGAGCGGCGTTCCCTTCATGGACTGGGCGTGCGTTTGAAAGGACCACGCCAGCGTAAGGCCCTGGACATTCCGGTCATTGATCTGGGTCAGAGAGCTGTAGCGGCGGCCGGAGTAATCGCCATTGTATGAGGGCCAAGTACCCGTGGGCGGCTTGAGCAGCGCTGCGGGGTCGAGCGCCTGCGCGCCAAGAGCCGAGACAAAAGCCGAAAGAAGCAGGAACGCGCGCTTCATTGCAGGGTCTCGAGGTAGGCGAACATGTTGTGCATATCAGCCCCAGTGTATTTCTTCAGCAGTTCGCGGTGAGCTGCGAGCGGATCCTTCACTTCGACTTTCACGCCGCGCTTTGGCCAGGAGTGATACCAACCGTCCGAATCGATGATCGCGATAGTGAATGCATCCTCGTAAGCGAGTTCGCCCGACATCTTCTGTCCGGCGCTAGTTTCGACCGTTGCGGTCAAATGGACTCCGGTGGAGGGCCAAAGAAAGCGTGGCTCCAACTCTATCGGCGTGTATTTTTTCGCTATGCCGGCAAGATCGCCGGTGGGCGAATGGCAGCGGGAACACTGGCCATCCCCGTAGAAGAAGGCCTTGCCCGCTTCGGCATTGCCTGTGAGAAGCGCCTTGAGCGAGTAGGCGCCAGACGGTTTTCCAGCGGAGCGCCTGTCCGATTCTTTCACGCGTCCATGTAGAAACGCGACGATATCCGCTATCTGATCCTGAGACATTGGAAATGGCGGCATGCCCTGGGACGGTCGCCCCTCGCGAATCACCTGCCCGATGAGATCACCATTTTTGTCATGCCGGACCACCGAAGAGAGAATCAGGTTCGGACCTTCCCCTCCGGTGGCATCGGTACCATGGCAGAAGGAGCACGACTTCACGAATAGCTTCTGACCGCGAGCAATGGCCTCATTGGAGGCCGGCTGCGCAGAGGCGGGCACTGATGGCGGAGATGCGTGAACTGATTGCGACGAGAGATACGGCGCAACTGGATCGTTTTTTAATTCCTTAAGGCCGGCGACCACCGATTCGGCGTTGAGTTCCGCACCCTCCCGGGTGGTATGGGTGTGCGGGTCCCCGAATAGCGGGTTGACCGCCTCCGGCGCCATGCTGTCGTATCGCTCCGCAATGATGTTGTTCAAGTCCACGAATGGCGCGCCTTCGGCTTTTGCCACTTCACGGGCCCAGCCTGCATAATCATCAGCATTGCGGACGATTTTTCCGTTGTTCCAAAGTTTGCGGGGGATCATCGAACAAACAATCGGCGTTGCACCTTTGGCACGAGTATCCGCAATATACGTTCGCAAATACCAACCGTAGGTGTGAACGATCTCGTGCTTTTTCGTCAAGAGATTATCGATCTCCTGCGCTTCATTCCCGATTCCCCTGATGGAACCGCGCGCCCGGCTCGTGTCGTTCACA
The DNA here is from genome assembly GCA_035475295.1 of Bryobacteraceae bacterium. Lineage (GTDB taxonomy): Bacteria > Acidobacteriota > Terriglobia > Bryobacterales > Bryobacteraceae > Bog-105. Next base: position 50,509 of record DATIMM010000092.1, on the reverse strand, counting down.
GCGCCTCCATCATTGTGCCCGAACTGCATTATCACGAAATCACCGGGTTTTAATGCTGCGACGACTTTGTCCCAGTGCCCTTCCGTAATATAGGTGCGGCTGCTTCGGCCTCCTAACGCCCAATTCACAACGTTAATTTTAGAAGCATCAAAGTATTTGCCGACCACATCACCCCAGCCCCATTGGCCATTCCTCCCGTCGCCTTGCCCGTTCCTGACGGTGGAATCACCGATGATGTACAGGGTGGGAAGATCAGGATTGGCCGGCGCCAGCATTGGCGGCAGGTGGTCCTGGGTGGGATCAGGGCCCGGGGATTGGGCCGTAGCGCCTAATACAAGCACAGAGAAGGCAGTTAGCGCACGGCTAAGATACAGGAGATCTTTCATTGTTCAGCTGGAATACCGGACCAAGTCGCGAACAGACACAACATTGTATTTATTTTCCTTGAGATAAGCCAGGTAAGTCTTGAACAGCTCCGGAGGCGTAGTCACGGCAGGATGCGCGTAGTCGGGAACCCCGTGAATGGTGAGGATAACGATTTGGCCATCCCGAGCCTGGTTCAGGATTCCGATCACCCGTTCCTTTTCAGGACCCGTGGTGCTAAAGCTGGGGAGCAACAATGGGTTATCTACATTCGGCTGGTAGGTCCGGCTACCGCCGGCACGGGCAAACCGGTAGCCGCGTTCTTTCAAGACCTGTACGGCAAGTTCATTGGTCTCGTAAGCCGGGTAAGCAAAACTAACAGGACGCGGAATTCCGAGTTCCTCCAGTTTGTCTTCCACCCACTTCAACTCTGCAATCAAACCATCGCGCGTGAGTTTCGTGACGTGGGTATGGGTACGGGTGTGGCTGCCGATTTCGAAGCCGTCGTTGTGAAGGGATTTGATCTGATCCCAGCTCATGTATTTCTTCTTGTCGGCGAAGTCCGGCGGAAATTCGCATACGAAGAATGTGGCCGGGAAGCCGTACTTCCTCAGCAGCGGCGCGATGAAATGGAAATCGCTGCTGACCGCATCGTCGAACGTTAGCACGACGGTCCGGTCCGGCACGGAAGCCGCCCGTGCGCAACGAGTCAAAGCCACACCGATTCCTGTCAGCAGGGCCTCTCGCCTGGTGACCTGCATCTACCGAGTTCTCCGGTGGTCCACTTGCAAATCGTGTGAGTTCCTAGCGTCGAGCATCGTCGTTTACTGCAGTCACCCGCAACGTATTGGCCGTTAGTTTTAGATAAAATTTTTCTAAACGGCGCCAGGCCTGTCGTTTCCTAACCCCTGTGCGCCGGCGAAATCGGCCGAAGAAAGTACTTTACCGCATTCCAATATCTCGGGAAGGGGCTTCCCGGCCCGCTTCCGCGCCCTGTTGCGAGAGCGGCACTGAATCGTCGATCTTTGAAAAATTTTAGAGGAGAGTAGTGGGAATCCAGGCTATACTTCGCTAAAGATCAACAGCGTTCTTGTCCAATTACGCTGTATCTCCTATGTGGGAGGGGTTAAATGTATAAGCAATCCTTGCTTCGATTGAATGGGTTTCGGTTAGCATGCCTGGCCGTTTGCCTGACAGTGGGCTGGCTGGTGCCGCACAGTGCGCTTGCCCAGGCAGTGGCGAATGCGCAAATCACCGGGCAGGTGACGGACGAAACCGGAGCATCTATCGCGGGCGCAACGGTGAAGATGATTGAAACCGAAAAGGGCGTTTCGCACGATACCATCACGACCGCCGATGGCCGCTATACGCTGCCCAACCTTCCGGTAGGGCCGTACCGCCTTGAGGTTTCCATGAGCGGATTCAAGACTTACGTTCAGACCGGCGTGGTGCTGCAGGTGGGCAATTCGCCTCAAGTTGATGTCAAACTGCAGGTTGGTTCCATCACGGAGAACGTCCAGGTTGTCGGTGGAGCCGCCATGGTGCAGAGCGAGACCACCTCGGTGAGCCAGGTGATCAATCAGCAAAGCATCGTCGACATACCGCTCAACGGGCGCCAGCCGACGCAACTAGTCCTGCTTTCGGGCGCAGCCGTGGTCACACCTGGTGGCGATATGTCGGGCAGCAAGAACTATTTCAGCTCGACCACGATATCGGTCGGGGGCGGCCAGGGCAACGGCACGAACTACCTGTTGGATGGGGGCGACAACACCGACACCATGACCAACGTGAATCTGCCGTTCCCGTTCCCGGATGCGCTGCAGGAGTTCAGTGTCGACACAAACGCGCTACCGGCCCGCAATGGAACGCAACCGGGCGGCGTGGTGAACATCGTCACAAAGTCCGGAACGAACAGCTTGCATGGGGATGCCTTCGAGTTTCTCCGCAACGGTGACTTGAACGCTCGCAATTACTTTGCGCCAACGCACGATCTTCTCAAGCGCAATCAATTCGGCGGCACGCTTGGCGGCCGTATCATCAGGGACAAGCTCTTTTTCTTTGGCGGGTACCAGGGAACAAAGATTCGCAACGTCTCTCCCAGTTCGATCGCGTACGTGCCTACCCCGGCTGAACTAGCAGGTAACTTTTCGCTAGCGGAATCGGCATTCTGCCAATCGAGCGGGAAGCCAAGAACGATTCACGTCCCTAATGGCTCGACAACGATCACCAACCCCGGCAACGTCTTCGCGTCGGGATTACAATTCGACCCCGCGGCCCTGGCACTGGTGAAATATCTGCCGAAGACCGGCGACCCCTGCGGCAAGCTGACCTACTCAACTCCCTCCATTCAAAACGAAGACCAGGGAGTTGGGCGAATCGACTGGATTCAGAATGCAAAGCACACGGTTTTCGGCCGCTATTTCCGCACCGTCTATACAGCGCCCGCTTTTTTTGATCCCACCAATGTCCTGGTGACAGGTTCACCGGGCAACAATGAAGGGGTTCATGCCCTTACCCTGGGAGACACGTATACGTTTACGCCGACGTTGCTGAACTCCTTCCACGCCAGTTTCACGCGCCGGACTGACTACCGCGGCCCGGACTCGCAATTCTTCAACGCACATGCCCTGGGCATCAACATGACCACTTATGTGCCGAACGACTTCCGCCTGAGCGTTTCCAATCCGGGCTTCAACGTGGGCTGCGGTACCTGCTCCCCGGCACACCTGAACGTAAACACGTTTCAGTTCGCCGATGATATTGACTGGATTCGGGGCAAACATCACTTCGGATTTGGCGTTGATTACATTCGGACCCAAAACAACCTGCTGACCGGCTATCTTCAAAACGGTAGCTTTTCCTTCAACGGTTCCGGCACGGGAGATTCGATGCTGGACTTCCTGACCGGCACCATGAGCGGCTTCAGCCAGAGCCTGCCGCAGCAGCCGGCACCGCGCATGTCGATCCCTGCCCTATATATCCAGGACACGTTTCACGCGTCATCTCGACTGACCGTCAACGCGGGGCTTCGGTGGCAGCCACTTCTCTGGCCCCAGGACGTTCATGAACGCGGAGCTGCGTTCTCGATGGCGAATTTCCTGAACAACGTGCACAGCACCGTGTACCCCAATGCTCCGGCAGGGGCGCTGTACTACGGCGATCCCGGAGTGACCCGATCGTTTACCCACGACAGAAAGGCCGTTTTCTCCCCGCGTCTCGGCTTTGCCTGGGATCCCAGCGGAGATGGGAAGCAGACACTTCGGGTAGGAGCGGGCCTGATGTATGACGTCGGCAACATGTACAACGCCCAGCGGCTCGCTTCCGATCCGCCGTTCGTTAACGAGATCGATCTGACGACCAGCAATCCAGGCGGCTTTAGCAACCCTTGGACAACGGGGTATAACTACGGAGGCAATGGAACCAATCCGTTTCCTCCCACAGGCGCCTACTTCCCCCAGAATGCGCTTTGGATTCTGCTGCCGCCGAATCTTCACCCGACAACGCTTTACCAGTGGAATGCCAGCTACCAGCGCCAGCTTGGCGGCAACATTCTCGCCAGCATCAGTTATCTGGGCAACAAGTCTTCGCATGTATATACGGGCCAAGAGTTGAATCCCGCCGTTTATAGCCCCCAGGTGTGCGGCCAATTCAAGGCAGGCTGTACTACTGGAAACACTCTTCAGCGAAAGATATTCGGCCTGATCAACCCGAGCCAGGGGCAATACTATGGCAACGTGGATATCACGGACGATGGCGCCAACGCAAACTACAACGCATTGCTGGTATCGGTTCAAAAGCGCCTGAGTAATGGCGTCACTTTTTTGACGAACTACACCTGGTCCCATTGCATCAGCGACGCAGATTATACAGGGGATATCACGGGACCGGGCTTCATGAATCCGTACGACTTGCGTCGGGATCGCGGCGCCTGCGGTTTCGACATCCGCCACATCTTTAATGCTTCGGTGGTTGCCACGAGCCGGGTCAGTGGCAGCAGTGTTTGGGCTCATTTGCTGAACAACTGGCAGATCGCGCCCGTGATTCGAGCTTTGAGTGGATCTCCTCTGAACGTCGTGTCAGGAGTGGATGCTTCGCTGACCGGTATTAATCTAGATCGCCCCAACCTGATTCCAGGCGTGAATCCGGTGAACTCCAACTGGGGCCCTGGAGCGCCCCAGTACCTGAACCCCGCAGCATTCGCCATCAATGCGCCTGGCACCTACGGCAATCTGGGACGCAACGCATTACGGGGGCCGGGCACACTTCAGTTCGATGCTTCCCTCGTCCGCCTCTTCAATTTCACCGAACGCTTTCGGCTGGAAGCGCGAGCGGAAGCCTTCAACGTGATCAATCACACCAACTTCATTGCCGCTGCAACGGGCACCGGGATTCCGGGCATCTCCACGAGCGGCATTTCGCTCAGCAAGAGTTCGGCGAACTTCGGGCAGATTACAAGCGCCGGTGATCCCCGCATTCTTCAATTCGCACTGAAGTTGATGTTCTAAGGCGGTACCGTAAACGGGTGGGGGCGTAATTTGCCGGAAGGAAATGCGCGCCCTATCCGCCCGCGGTAACGCCACCCAGTGTGAAACGCTCTGCGACACTGTTGAACTCTGAAAGCTGCTGTTCGATCCAGTTGCGGTCGCGACCGAGTTCTTGGGCTAGCAGCTCTGCCACGCGGGGAGCTGATTCGATTGCGGCTTCCGAGTTTAGAAATAGCGCACGCATACGGCGTGCCAGTACGTCTTCCACCGTTTCCGCCATTTCCTCACGCGCGGCCCATACTACTTCCGCTGCGACATAAGGCAACGCCGGGTGGAGGCGCTGGGCCAAAGCCGGATTGGAGCGCATCAGAGCCAGAATGGCTGGCGCGTCGGACCCGTAGATTGCCAAGTGGCCGAATTTAGACGGCTGGCTATAAAAGCCATGAATGTTTAAATGCTTTGTCACACAGTCCTTTTCAGGAAGTTTGCCCAGCATTGCGGCATGGTTAACGCAGTCTTCGGCCATGTGGCGATAGGTGGTCCACTTACCGCCAGTGATGTTCAGCAATCCGGACTCATCGATCTGAATCGTATGATCCCGGGATAACGCGGCAGTGTTTCCGCCGATCCCCGCTTTCACCAGAGGTCGGATTCCTACAAAGACGCTCAGGACGTCGTCGCGGGTCGGGGGCTTGTGTAAGTACTGCGCCGCCGTATTCAGGATGAACTCAACCTCCTTTTCAAACGGGGCGGGATCGAGCGTGGCCTCCCCGATGGGAGTGTCGGTGGTTCCGACGACCGTGTGGTTATGCCAGGGAATCGCGAACATCACTCGGCCATCGCTGGTGTGAGGCACCATGATGGCGCTTGAACCCGGTAAAAACGAGCGGTCGAACACGAGATGTATGCCTTGGCTCGGCGAAATCATCGGCTTGACGGAAGGGTCAGCTTCCCGCCGCAAGCGGTCTGTGAACGGACCAGTCGCATTCACCACCACTCTTCCGTAGGCGGTGAACTGCTGCCCGCTTTCCATGTCGTGGGCCACGACACCGTTCACAAATCCTTCGTCGTCTTTAAGCAGTCCGGTGACTTCTGTGTAGTTCAGCAGAGTCGCTCCCTGCTCGAACGCCGTTGTCACCATGTTGATGAGGAGGCGCGTGTCGTCAAATTGGCCGTCATAATACATGACACCGCCACGCAGCCCTTCGGTCCTAATAGTGGGCAGGAGTTTCAGCGTCTCCTCTTTGGACAGGATCTTCGACGGGCCAAAGCCGTATTTTCCAGAAAGCAGGTTGTACACCTTGAGTCCCAAGCCATAGAACGGAGCTTCCCACCAGTCATAGTTGGGAACCACGAAGGCCAGATCGCTCACTAAATGGGGTGCATTCTGACGGAGCAGGCCACGCTCCTTCAAGGCCTCCATTACAAGAGAGATATTTCCCTGCTCCAGGTACCGAACGCCTCCGTGAACAAGCTTTGTACTCCGGCTGGATGTCCCCTTTCCGAAGTCGCTTTGTTCCAGAAGGAGAGTGTCGTAACCCCGGGAAGCGGCGTCGATGGCCACGCCAACTCCCGTCGCGCCGCCTCCGACAACGACGATGTCCCAAGCGCCTCCGTGGGACTCGCGCCTGTGCAACATCTCAGTTCTTGTCATCGCTGGTGCCTGCTTTTCTTTCTGCTGTCCCGATCGTGGGCTTCTCCCAGGCCTTCGATCGCTCCAGCGCATCGTGCCATCGACTGCGGAGACGGTCAATATCCGTATCGGATTGCTGTGGATGAAAGGTCTTGTCTAGTTTCCAATGTTGCTTCACCTCGTCCAGGCTTTTCCAGAAGCCCACGGCGAGACCGGCGAGGTAAGCGGAGCCAAGTGCTGTGGTCTCGGTAATCGCAGGACGCATTACCGGGATGCGGAGGAGATCAGCCTGGAACTGCATCAGTGTGTCGTTGACGGCAGCGCCTCCGTCCACACGAAGCTCTTTGATGGGTATCCCGGAATCATCTTGCATGGCCTGAAGCAAGTCCGCCGCCTGATAAGCGATGGCCTCCAATGCTGCCCGCGCGATATGACCGGCCGTGGTCCCGCGCGTAATACCGATCAACGTCCCGCGGGCGTATGCATCCCAATGCGGTGCCCCCAGCCCGGTGAACGCCGGGACTAAATAAATTCCGCCGTTATCAGGAACCGTGAGGGCGAGGCGCTCCACATCCTCCGACCGCCGAATGATTCCCAGGCCGTCACGCAGCCACTGTACAACCGAACCGGCGATAAAAATGCTGCCTTCCAGCGCATACTCCATTTTGTTCTCAAGCTGCCAGGCAACAGTGGTGAGCAGGCGGTGCTTGGAGATGACCGGTTTCGGACCAATGTTCTGCAGCAGAAAAGCACCTGTTCCGTAGGTGCATTTGGCTTGACCGGGTACGAAACATGTTTGACCAAATAGCGCAGCCTGCTGATCTCCGGCGACGCCTGCAATCGGAATATCTCCCAAGCCGAGCGTGGTGGAAACGTTTCCGTAAATCTCGCTCGATGAATGCACGTCGGGCAGAAGGCTTTCGGGGATATGCATTTCCTTCAGCAAGTCCTGGTCCCACTTACCCTCGAGGATATTGAAGAGCATGGTGCGGGAGGCGTTCGTGGCATCAATCGCATGCACCCGTCCACTGGTCAGATTCCATATCAGCCAGCTATCTACCGTGCCGAACGCCAGTTTCCCTGCCTCTGCCCTCTGACGAGCACCGCCGACGTTGTCCAGAATCCACATGATCTTGCTTGCGGAGAAATAGGCGTCGATCAGAAGCCCTGTTTTTTCCTGGATTACTTGCTCCAGGCCGTTCTCGCGCAGCTTGTCACAGATGGCAGCAGTTCGGCGGTCCTGCCATACGATCGCATTGCAAACCGGTTCCCCGGTCTCGCGGTCCCAAATCACCGTAGTCTCGCGTTGATCGGTAATTCCTAGCGCGACCACATCGCGCGGCCGGGCATTTCCACGGCTCAAGGCTTCGACGGCGACACTGATCTGAGTGGACCAGATATCTTCGGGATCATGTTCCACCCAGCCTGCCCGCGGGTAGCGCTGCTCAAATTCGCGCTGGGCAGTGCTGTGAATAGCGCCGTGCTGATCGAAGAGGATCGCGCGCGAACTGGTAGTGCCCTGGTCGAGGGCAAGAACATATTTCATAGAAAATCACACCTTTGCGACGTGGAATGGGACAGCAATAACGCCATGCTATGGATGCAAGTGCCGGGGTTTCGTCGTCAGTCAACGCTGAGGGAATTGGAATCGCGCGAGCACAACGTGTTTCTCTCCCACCGGCTTTGGGCATCCTTCAGGTTCGCAGGCATCACTTACGTATGATAGGAGTCCATGAGATTTTTAGTCTTGGTTTATGCCTATTGATCCCGCTGTCTTCGGCGAATTCTTCGGGACGTTGATCCTGATACTGCTTGGTGACGGCGTAGTCGCGGCTGTGTTGCTGGCGAGGTCCAAGGCGGAGGGCGCCGGGTGGATGGTGATAACGGCCGGTTGGGCGCTGGCGGTATTCGCGGGGGTTGTGGTTGCGGGATCCCTGGGAGATAGCGACGCCCATTTAAACCCTGCATTTACGGTAGCTTCTGTGATTACGTCGGGACATGCAGAACGCCTGTGGAGTTATATTCCGGCGCAGATCCTAGGAGGTTTCACCGGAGCAACGCTGGTGTGGCTGTTTTATTACCACCATTTCAGGCACACGGAAGATAAGACCTCGAAGCTGTTATGTTTTTGCACGCAACCCGCCATTCGCGCCTACGGCAACAACCTGCTGTGCGAAGTTATTGCCACGTTTGTACTGGTACTAGTAGCGGCCGGCTTGGCGTCGAAGCAACTAGCCCGCGGCGGAACAGCACCGCCCCCTGGGCTCACGCCTTACCTGATTGGTGCCTTGGTGTGGAGCATTGGCCTTTCCCTGGGAGCGACTACCGGGTATGCGGTGAACCCAGCGCGCGACCTGGGGCCAAGACTCGCCCACGCCGTTTTGCCCGTTTCCGGCAAGGGCCCGTCTGATTGGGCCTATGCCTGGATTCCTGTCCTTGGCCCGCTCCTGGGCGCGATTTTAGCGGCCGTTTTTGTGAAAGTAACAGGACTAGGCTAAATAGGTTGCTCCCCCGAATTACGATGCTATGATCTATGCAGAAAGCATTTAATCATGCGGACGTTTCACGTGTCTCGCATATACCTCGACGCAGTTCAACTGGGGCGGGCCGCACATCGTTGTTCTTTAGCCGGAATTGTTGCCCTTCTCTGCTTCGGTGCATTCTCCGCGTTCGGCGCTGAAGGATCCGGTCCGGCGAGAGCCGCCGACCAACCACGAAATTCCAGACCCGTCGACCTCCGTGTTAATAAGACGCTGGTACTGATCAACGTTACGGTCACCGATCCGCTCAATCGGTTTGTGACGGGTCTGGAACGGGAACATTTTCGGCTGTACGAAGACAAGGTTCAGCAGGAAATCACAGCCTTCTCTAGCGAGGACGCTCCCATATCGATCGGTCTGGTTTTTGATACCAGCGGAAGCATGGGACCGAAGCTTCAAAAATCCCGACAAGCCGCCGCGGAGTTCTTTAAAACGGCGAATCCTTCGGACGAGTTTTTTCTCGTGCAGTTCAATGATCGACCTCAATTAACAACTCCGTTTACCACCGATACCGACAAAATCCAAAGTGATCTGACCTTTACTCAATCCAAAGGCAGGACGGCCCTGCTGGACGGCGTTTATCTCGCCATGCACGAGATGAAGAAAGCCCGAAATCCGCGTAAAGCCCTGCTGATCATCTCTGATGGGGGCGATAATAGCAGCCGGTATACCGAAACCGAAATCAAGAACGCTGTCCGCGAAGCCGATGTACAGATTTTTTCTATTGGCATATTTGAGTCGTTAGGAAATCGGGGGCGAACACCGGAAGAGGCTGCCGGCCCAGGTCTTTTGAATGATCTGGCGGAGCAGACCGGTGGGCGCGAGTATACGGTGGAGAATGTAGCGGAACTGCCCGATATTGCCGCGAAAATCGGGACGGAGCTCCGCAACGAATATATACTTGGCTATACTCCAAAAAATCGAGAGCGCGACGGAAAGTATCGGCGAGTACAGGTAAAGTTAAATCAGCCGCGAGGACTTCCACCATTGAAAGCTTATTTTCGCCTTGGTTATTATGCGCCCACGCAGTAGAAAGCCATTCTCTTTTTTTTCTTTCCAAACTTTAGCCGTAGCAGTTTTACTTATTCTTCTGACAGTAGGGGCACTGTGGGGTCAGTTCCGCTCCGACACCAGGCTGGTCGTTTTGCACACCAGCGTGACGGACAAGAAGGGTAGGTTTCTAAACAATTTGAAAGAAAACCAGTTCTCTGTCTTTGAGAACGGGCAGCCGCAACAGATCAAGATTTTTCGGCACGAGGACGTGCCAGTTTCGCTCGGGCTCATCATCGACGATAGCGGCAGTATGATGACGAAGCGTTCCCGCGTGGAAGCGGCAGCACTGGCGATGGTCCGTGAATCGAATCCGCAGGACGAGGTATTCATCGTCAACTTCAATGACGATGCGTTTCTGGATGTTCCTTTTACGAACAATGTACATAAGATGGAGCAGGGGTTGGCTCGCATCGATTCGCGAGGCGGCACGGCCATGCGGGACGCCATCAACATGTCATTGGATTACATGAAATCCGATGCCAAAAAGGACAAAAGAGTCCTGATGGTGATTACCGACGGAAACGACAACGAGAGTACGATTTCATTGGAGCGTGTGGTGGATCGCGCAAACCAAAGCGATATCCTGATCTACGCTATCGGCTTATTCACTGATGAAGAAAAGCATGAGGCCTCAAAGGCGAGGCGGGCTCTGCGAGAACTAACCAGCGCAACAGGCGGCCTTGCGTTTTATCCGAAGGAGGTCAGCGAGGTTCAGGCGCTTGCCGTACAGATTGCTCACGATATTCGGAATCAATACACTATTGCCTATTCACCGGCCTTACAGCAGCTGGATGGAAGCTATCGGCAGATTCATGTAACCGTGAATGCTCCGGGAAAGCCCGAAGTGCGGACGCGGTCCGGTTACTACGCAACGGCAGATGTGAAAGCGCCGCGACAGAGCGCTTCCGCGATGCCCGCCAAGTGATGCTGGGATTTTTGTGGCGAGCTTCGCGAGGATACCGGCTACAGCCGTGGAGATCTCCCTACCTTCACTGGCGCATTGAGACCTACTCCGGAATTCCGGCAGAATCGATCACACCCGGCGTGTTCTTCCGTTTCCTGTTCCACGAGAGAACCCCACTGCTACAGTACCTCCGCTGGACCACAAAGATGAGAAGCTAGGCGTTCTACTCATGTAACAATTTAAGAAAGTGCAGTTTAAAAATGTGTTTGCTCGTGCGATCGTAACCATTACAGCTGGCCTAGTGGCCGCTCTGATCTCCCTCCCTGCTTACGCCACAATTGTGTCTCCCACAATCCAACTCAAGCGAGTTCCGGAAGGTGGCATTCAACCGCAAACAGCAATCGGCGTTAGCGGAACCGTTCATTTGGTCTACTTTAAAGGCGACCCATCCGGGGGCGATCTTTTTTATGCAAAGTCGAAAGACGGTTGGAATTTCTCCAGTCCGATTCGGGTCAACTCCGTTCCGGGAACAGCGATCGCAGTCGGTAACATAAGAGGCCCGCGGATTGCAGTGGGCCGGCATGACCGCGTGTATATTGCATGGAACGGCTCGCTAAAAGCAGCCGGTACCAATGGCGGAAAATCCCCGATGCTTTTTACTCGCCTGAATGATGCGGGGACCGCGTTCGAACCGGAACGCAACCTGATTCGCGCTGCCTACGGAATTGACGGGGGCGGAGGCCTTGCCGCAGATCAGCGAGGAAACGTGTACGTGTTCTGGCATGCGCCGATGCCTCGAACTTCTGGAGAAGAAAATCGCCGTGTCTGGATGGCGCGTTCGGAAGATGATGGAAAAACGTTCAGGCCGGAACGCATCGCCTGGAGTGAACCCACCGGCGCGTGTGGTTGCTGCTCACTTAGCGCATTTGCTGACAAGACGGGAAAAGTATATGTATTATTTCGTTCAGCCCAGCAGATGGTTCATCGCAACATGTACCTGCTCGAATCGAACGACCACGGCAACACGTTCAGAGGATCGGATATTTCCAACTGGACCGTCGGGTACTGCGTGATGAGCACAGAAGCGTTTACGAGTGACCGGGACCAGGTTCTTGCGGCGTGGGAAACGGAAAAGAAGATCCAGGTTGGCCGCGTCGCATCGAATAGCGCCAATGTGGCGGAGGTCAGCCTGCCCGATGGAGGTGCTAACCAGAAATATCCCTCTCTCGCTGCAAACCGAGCCGGCGTGGTGCTGGTGGCCTGGACCGAGGGAATGGGATGGAAACGGGGCGGTTCGTTACATTGGCAGTTGCTCGACAAATCACTTCGTCCAACCGGTAAGCCGGGTGCCACCGACGGAGTTCCCGCCTGGAGCCTAGATTCTACCTACACGACGCCCAAGGGAAACTTTGTAATTTTGTATTGAGCGGCTGCCAGCTTGAGCCTACCTTCGAAAATATGCCTGTTACCCACTCTGACGAAGCGTTGCGTTACCCCATCGGCCACTATGAGCCTCCCGCGCAGATTACGGCTGCCGACCGAACTCGCTGGCTGAAAGACCTGGAGGCGCTACCGAATAAGCTGAGAGAAGCGGTTGAAGATCTTACAAATAAGCAACTCGACACCGCTTATCGTCCGGGCGGCTGGACGGTTCGCCAAGTTGTACACCACCTGCCCGACAGCCATATGAATAGCTACGGGCGCTTTCGGCTCGCCTTAACGGAAGACGCCCCCCTAATCAAGCCGTATGACGAAGCAGCCTGGGCAGAATTACCAGATGCAAAGTCCGCTCCGATAGAAATGTCGCTTACTCTGCTGGAAGCTCTCCATGCGCGCTGGCTGATTCTGCTACGCTCGTTGAGCGACTCCCAGCTTGCCAGGACCTTCAAACACCCACAGCTCGGCGACGTTCCCTTGGATAGAGCGATCGGTCTCTATGCGTGGCATGGGAGACATCATCTGGAGCAAATCGTGAACCTGAGGAAACACAAAGGCTGGTAGCTCCTATGTATGCTGAGGGCGCCCCGCCCGGTGCTTTGCGGGTTTTACTTCTCCGATCATATTTTGCACCGAGTTTACCAGAGCCAGATGCGAGAACGCTTGAGGAAAGTTACCCAACTGGCGACGTTCTTTAGGGTCGTATTCCTCTGAAAGCAGACCGACATCATTACGTACTGCCATTAAGCGTTCAAAAAGTGCTGTTGCCTCCTCGTGTCGGTTCTGGAGAACGTAGTTATCCACCAACCAGAAGCTGCAGGCAAGAAAGGCCCCCTCGCCTCCCGGAAGACCGTCAACTCCGCTACTGTTGGTGTAGCGCATGACAAAACCATCGCGCATCAAATGCTTTTCGATCGCAGTTACGGTGTTTATCATTCGCGGATCGTCTGCCGGAAGGAACCCGACTATCGGCAAGAGCAACAAGCTGGCATCTAGTTCTTTACCCCCAAAATACTGCACAAACGAATTCATTTCGTAGCTGTACCCCAGCCGGCAAATCTCGTCATGGATATCGGCACGTATTGGAATCCAGCGATCCAGGGGCCCTTCGGACCCAAACTCTTGAACGGAACGAATGGCCCGGTCCAAGGCGACCCATGCCATCACCTTGGAGTGGACAAAATGACGCCGCGGACCACGGACCTCCCAAATGCCGTCGTCCGGTTTAAACCAGAGCTTCTCCACTTCACCGACCAATGCACGCTGCAAACACCACGATGCGGGCTCGTGGGACAGCCCGCGCTTGCGCCCCTGATAGGCGGAGTCCAGGACCTCGCCCCAGACATCCAGCTGAAATTGCTCAGAGGCAGCATTGCCGACGCGGACCGGCTTTGAACCTTCATAGCCAAGCAACTCGGGAAGTTCAAATTCCGTCAGCCGCCGCTCCCCATCGACGCCGTACATGATTTGCATCTTATCGGGACTGCCGCCAACGGCGCGCAATAGCCAATCGCGCCATAGAGTCGCCTCGTCTGTGTAACCGTTCTCCATCAACGCATAGAGGGTAAAGGTTGCATCACGCAACCAACAGAAGCGATAGTCCCAATTGCGCGGACCGCCAATCTGCTCGGGCAAGGAAGTCGTAGCGGCGGCAACTATTCCGCCGGTACGGTGGTGCGTGAGAGCTTTCAAAGTGATAAGCGAGCGGAGCACTGCCTCCGACCAAGGCCCGTCACCTTTGTACTTTTTCGACCATTTTTCCCATGAAAGAGCGACATCCTCGATCTTTCTACATACGTTCGGGGAGGCTGGGGGAGGATCGTAAGCGTGTGACCAGGTCAGCGCAAACGGAATCTCTTGGCCTGCCCTGATCTCGAACTCCGCCACCGTCTTGAAGTCTTCGCCTCGCACTGGGACTGCCGTTGTAAGAAGGAGCCGATCTGGCCCAGCCACCGCCGCATATCTTCCCTCTTCCAATCTGCTGAACCACGGAAGCGCCGTTCCGTAGTCAAAACGAATCACTAGTTGCATGCGCATCTGAACAAAGCCGCGCGTGCAACGCACCAGCCTGAGAACATCTTGCAGTTCCCCGCGGCGGTCCATGCAGTCCACCAATTCCACCGTGCCCTCGGGGGTAGTGAACTCGGTCTCCAGCACGAGGGTGCCGTGCCGATATTTCCTCTTTACAGCGGGATGTTCAACCTTGGGTGCAATGCGCCAATGCCCGTTTTCAATTGACCCCAGAATGGCTGCAAAGCACGCTGCCGAATCGAAACGGGGAAAGCCCAACCAGTCAATTGATCCATTCCGGCCCACTAAGGCGGCCGTTGAGTTGTTTCCTATGAGAGCGTAATCCTCAATCAGTTGAGTCATTGTGTCTGGTCCAGGCGCCCGGACCTAAGCTTGAGTGAAATCCAGGACCACTTTGATATCGTTAGGTTCGCGTTTCAAAGCGTTCTCCCAACGGCTTAACGGCACCTTGCGTGTAATCATGCCGTTCAGCCAGTTAGGATGAGCTTTTGCTAACGATTCGGCCGCCATCTGGTAGTGTCTGCGATTGGCATTCACACTGCCAAAGATAACGCTGTTTTCCATGACGATGGTCCGGTTAATCTTTCCTAAATCGAGGGTAACCATCTGTCCATACGACGAGATGCCAGCGAGACACAGTATTCCATCATTCCCCAATTGATCGATGGACTCGGCGATAACGGAGGACACTCCGGTACACTCAATCATCACGTCCGGGCAGAATCCCACATCTCGCACGGGTCCGGTGTGATACTTTCCGCCCAAATTCTGAACGAGCTCGGGTTTAGGACCTTCCTGGACCCGGTCCAGAACATGAACCTCCAGACCACGCTGAGCACCCATCATCGCTGCCAGCAGACCCACTGGCCCAGCCCCAGTTACTAACAGAGTTCTAGGCTGCCACTTTGCGCGTTCCCCAATTCGCGTGATGTGATCCCAAGCCTTGGCGAGAATAGTGGCGGGCTCCATTAACACGCCCATGATGCCTAGCTGTGGATCTAATTTCACCAGATACTCCGGAGGACTTCTCCAGAGCTCAGAGCCAAAGCCATTTACTTCCTTAATTCCGCGCTCTGTGTATTTGCCGTTGCGGCACATATCCCATTCGTCCACCGCACAGGCCAAACACGGCACGGGATCGCGGTAGCGTACAATGCCAACTACCAGATCACCCTTGCGGAATCTACCGTCCAAAGGCGCTTCCTCCACTTGGCCCAGTGATTCATGCCCAAGAATCAATCGATCTTCCCCTGGAGGAGCCCATCCATATTGACCTGCGATCAGCTCAAAATCCGTTCCGCAAACGCCTAGTGCCAGCGCACGCACCAGTATGCTGCCCTGGCTCGGAGGCGGGACCGGCACATCCTGCACACAGGCCGAATTCTTTACACCGGGGGCAATTGTCAGAGCTTTCATATTGGAGAGGTGGCCATGGTCGCGGGAATCGGACCGCACGCGAACTAAACCTCTTCCATAGATGGAGTGTCGGGAAAATGGTTACGTTCCCGCCCGAGTCATACCCTCGCATTGAGCATGTAACCGCAGGGGAGTTGAGATGGTCCCACCTGAAACAACGCCCTGCAGTTTGCCCACTCCTACAATGGGCATGGCGCGGTTTATGAGGGAGGAGCACTGGTCAGCAAAATGTTAACGCCACAGGAAGACGGACGCCGACGTGTCGTAATTGAAGGCATTTCGCCGGAGATAGACGGCGGAAGATTTCCAGCCAAGCGAACGGTCGGCGACCTGGTGGTTATTGAAGCCGATATTTTTACCGACGGACACGACTCCGTTTCGGCCGCGCTGCTTTATCGTCACGAGCAGTCGAAGACCTGGTCCGAAACGTCGATGAAGTTTCTCGTAAATGACCGATGGTGCGGAGATTTTCGGACAGCGGAACTCGGGCGTTACCACTACAAGATCATCGGGTGGGTCGATCATTTCGAGACGTGGCGGCACGACCTGGACAAGCGAATTGCTGCTGACGGGGACAGCCCGCTCGATTACCTGATCGGCGCGGATCTCATCTCTAGCGCTGCCTCCCGTGCGGAAGCGCAGGACGCGAGGCGGCTGCGTGCTTGTGCCGACATTCTCAGATCAGATGACGCCACAACGGCTCAAAAACGCGAAGCCTCCACCGCTCCTGAACTGGAGGAAACGATGAGGCGCTATCCGGACCGGCGTTTTGCCACTGAGTCGGATCGGGAACTAGAGCTGGTTGTTGATCCGGTCAGGGGCCGGTTTAGCTCCTGGTACGAGCTATTCCCGCGCTCGACCTCTGCTCATCCCGGCGAGCATGGCACATTTGCCGACTGCGAGGCTCGCCTGCCCTACGTTGCCGGAATGGGTTTCGACATTGTATACCTGCCGCCCATTCATCCCATCGGAACCCAGTTCCGCAAAGGCCGGAACAACTCGACCACTGCCGAACCAGGGGACGTCGGCAGTCCCTGGGCGATCGGAGCCGCTGATGGGGGGCATAAATCGATTCACCCTAGCCTGGGAACCTTCGAAGACTTCCGCCGATTCGTGAACCGGGCCGCAGAACTCGGCATGCAGGTCGCGCTCGATATCGCCTTTCAAGCCTCTCCCGATCATCCTTACGTGAAAGAGCATGACGAGTGGTTTCGCAAGCGACCGGACGGCAGTATTCAGTACGCGGAGAATCCCCCAAAGAAATACCAGGACATTTATCCCTTCGATTTCGAGACGCCCAAGTGGTGGGAGATGTGGCAGGAGCTGAAGGACGTTTTTGTGTTCTGGATCGGCCAGGGCGTCCGTATTTTTCGCGTCGATAATCCCCATACGAAGGCTTTCCCCTTCTGGGAGTGGCTCATCACGGAAATCAAACGCGACTACCCGGAGACGCTATTTCTTTCGGAAGCATTCACGCGTCCGAAGGTGATGTACCGCTTAGCCAAACTGGGCTTCAGTCAATCCTACACCTACTTCCCGTGGCGCAACACAAAGTGGGAGATCACCAGCTACCTCACGGAACTGACCAAGACGAACGTGCGTGAATTCTTCCGACCCAGCCAATGGCCGAACACACCCGACATCTTAACGGGCTTCCTTCAGCTGGGAATGCGTTCGGCTTTCATGATTCGTCTTCTGTTAGCTGCCACGCTGGGCGCCAGTTACGGCATTTATGGGCCGGCGTTCGAACTGATGGAGTCGCGCCCCATACAGCCCGGCAAAGAGGAATACCTCAACTCCGAAAAATACGAAATCCGAACCTGGGATTTAGACCGGCCCTATAGCTTGCGGGACTTGATCACACTCGTAAACCGGATTCGCCGTGAAAATGAAGCGCTCCAAAGCGACTGGGGGCTACATTTTCATCCAACCGATAATGAACAACTCATCTGCTACAGCAAGGAATCGAGTGACGGCACAAATGTAATTCTTACGGTAGTCAACCTTGATCCCTACAATGTACAATCAGGCTTCATTGACCTGCAGTTGGAGTTGCTGCAAATTGACCGGGACCGGCCTTATCGGGTACACGATTTACTGACGGATGCCAAGTACCTTTGGATTGGACCGCGCAACTATGTTTCCCTGAACCCGCACAGTATCCCTGCTCATGTATTGCAAATTGGTTGACCGTTGAGGAGCAGTTATGGCTTCACCTACAAAGAGCGCACTTGGCACAATCCCGGTGATACGGATGGAGGACACGGCCGGAACCATTCCCGAGGGTTCGAGTGCGTGGGACGGCAACACGGTCGAACGCTTGACGCCACTACTGCAGGAATACATAACGACCCGGCGCTGGTACCGCGCAAAAACTCGAATCATCCGCGAGCTCAGCATCGCGGATGTCATTCGCGCCAGCGGAACTGAATCGGCGATCGTGGTGGCACGTATCGACTATACCGACGGCAATACCGATACGTACCTCATTCCATTGTCGGCAACTCCTATCTCAGGCGAGTTTGGTCCACCCGATGACATCCTGGCCCGGCTAGTCATGCCCGGCGGAAACGAGCAGCTAATATATAACGCGCTTGGAGATCCGCAATTTACCGCCGCACTTCTTTCCGCTGTAGCGTGTGAGACAAGGTGGGGAGGGCGGCATGGTGATCTGGTTGCGTCCCGAACAAGCGCGTTTGATCGCCGGTGCGCCGAGAACGAACCGGTATTGAAGGCGACCGTTTCTCGCGCCGAGCAGAGCAACAGCTCTATCATCTTCGAGAACCGCTACATCTTGAAGCTCTTCCGAAAGATGGAGCCAGGCATCAATCCCGATATCGAAATCGGCTCATTTCTAACCGAACATCGTTTCCAAAATACGCCAGCGGTGCTCGGCACCCTGGAGTATCGTCAACACGACGGCAGTTCCATGTACGCCGCCATATTACAAACTTTCGTCCGCAACCAGGGCGACGCATGGCAATTTACTCTCGATGCGCTCCATGGCTATTTCAAACATGCTGTCCGTGAAGGAAGACCTGCTCCCCACTTCAAGAGCAATCACCCGTTGCACCTGGCGGAAACGACAATGCCTGCCACTGTGCGGGAGGAGATCGGTGCTTATCTCGAGTCCGCCCGGCTGTTGGGAGAACGCACCGCCGAGATGCATGCGGTTCTTGCCAGCGATAACAACAACCCGGAATTTCGGCCCATCCCGTTCACCTCCGAGGATGCGGCGTTCCTTCACAGAGAACTGCTGAAGGAAAGCGATCAAACCTTTGACCTGCTACGGCGCAAGGAAAAGAGCCTGGACGAAATGACAGCAAAGTGTGCGCGTAGCGTTCTGGGAAAGGAATCCCAAGTGCGCCGGTGCCTCGCTTCGCTGCCGCATGCTCCCGTCAAGGCATTGCGTATCCGACATCACGGTGATTACCACCTCGGTCAAGTTCTAGCCGTCGACGGCGATTTCATGATTATCGATTTTGAAGGGGAACCAGCCAGGCCGATCGCGGAGCGCCGCGAAAAGGCGCTGGCTGTGCGCGACGTGGCGGGAATGGTCCGATCGTTCCAATATGCCGCCTATTCGGCGTTACGCGGTGCCGATGGCGTGACTCCCGCAAACCACGCCACCGTGGAGAGCTGGGCTGACTACTGGGCAGCCTGGGTAAGCGCGACCTATCTCTGCGCTTACTTTGATAAAGCCGGCAAGGCGTCGTTTGTTCCAGCGGACGGAAAAGAACGGCGAACATTGCTGGATGCGTTCCTTCTACAGAAGGTTCTGTACGAAGTGACGTACGAACTGAATAACCGCCCAGATTGGGTGCAAATCCCTCTCCGCGGAATCCTCAATCTTCTCGATTAAAGGCTCATTTAAATGGCAAACCGGTTTGTGAACGATGGGGATCTCTATTTTCTCCAGGAAGGCACGCACATGCGCCTCGCCGATGCTCTGGGTGCACATCTTTTGACAAAGGACGGCACACAAGGCACGAACTTTGCGGTGTGGGCTCCAAACGCGAAATCCGTTTCGGTGTTCGGCGACTTCAATGACTGGAATAGACAGGCAAACCCGTTAGCGCCCAAAGGCATTTCAGGCATTTGGGAGGGATTCGTTCCCGATGTGAGCGCGGGCACTCGCTACAAGTACTTCGTGGAATCCAAGGTGAGCGACTATAAAGTCGATAAAAGTGACCCTCTGGGGTCTTTTCACGAATCTTCACCGAGCACGGCGTCAGTCGTATGGAATCTAGATTACGAATGGCGCGACGGCAACTGGATGGAAGGCCGGCGGTACAACAACAGCCTGGAGGCACCTATCGCCATATACGAAGTGCATCTCGGCTCTTGGCAACGAGCCACGGAGGAGGGGGACCGCTTCCTCAGTTACCGCGAAATGGCCGGGCGACTTGTCCCTTATGTAAAAGAAATGGGCTTCACTCACGTCGAGTTTCTCCCCGTGATGGAACACCCCTTCTACGGATCCTGGGGTTACCAGACGACCGGGTATTTCGCACCGACCAGCCGCTACGGCACGCCACAGGACTTCATGGCGTTGATCGATGAACTTCACCAGAACGGAATCGGAGTCATTCTCGACTGGGTCCCCTCGCACTTTCCGCAAGACGAACACAGTCTCGGGTTCTTCGACGGCGCCCACGAGTATGAATACGCAGATCCACGGAAGGGAGTGCAACTCGATTGGAACAGCTTCATTTTTAACTACGGCCGCCCGGAAGTCCGCAGTTTTCTTCTCAGCAGTGCCATGTTCTGGCTGGAGCAGTATCACGCCGATGCTCTGCGAGTGGATGCCGTGGCCTCCATGCTGTATCTCGACTATTCCCGCCGTCCGGGCCAATGGGTTCCTAATCAACACGGCGGGCGCGAGAACCTGGAGGCGATCGGCTTTCTACAGCAGATGAACGTGCAGGTATTCGGCATTCATTCCGATACGCAAACAATCGCGGAGGAATCCACCGCATGGCCGAAGGTATCCCGGCCCGTTTATGCTGGCGGCCTTGGCTTTGGAATGAAGTGGGATATGGGATGGATGCACGACACGCTGCAATATATGTCGCAGGATCCGCTTTTTCGCATGTATCACCACGGCGAGCTCACCTTCCGCATGGCTTATGCATTTAACGAGAACTTTGTCCTGCCGCTTTCGCATGACGAGGTCGTATACGGCAAGGGCTCTCTTATCGGCAAAATGCCGGGCGACCGCTGGCAGAAATTCGCGAACCTGCGATTGCTCCTGTCTTATATGTACACGGTGCCCGGCAAAAAGCTGCTCTTCATGGGCGGCGAGTTCGGACAGTGGTCCGAATGGAATCACGACGGCCAACTCAATTGGGAATTGCTAGAGTACCCGGAACATTCGGCCATACGTGCTTTGGTCACGGAGCTAAATCACCTCTACCGCAGTGAGCGTGCTCTCCACGAACGGGAGAACAACCCGGCTACCTTCGAGTGGCTTGATTCTACCGATGCTGAAAACAACGTAATCAGCTTTCTCCGCAAAGGTACATCTGAGACCGAAACACTTGCCGTGATCTGTAACTTCAGCGGAGCTGTCCGCCCCAACTACCGTATCGGTGTTCCTCAAAAAGGTTTATGGAAGGAAGTTTTCAACTCCGATGACAAGCGGTACGGCGGGGGCGGGATTGGGAATCCTGACGGCTCGTTCACTCGACCTATCGCGTTGCACGGGTCTTACCATTCGCTGACATTGACGCTACCTCCTCTCGGAGCCATTCTGCTGAAGCTGGCCAAGTAAACCGGGCTTGGATCGAACAACTTCTCGAGGTCGGCTTCGACGTTCGCCCCGTCCAAAGGTCTTCTGGATACTCTACATAGAGATGACAATGATATACAAGGCCGGGAGCAGCAGGTGAAGGCTCTGGTAAAAGGCCGGCCCGAGCGGGGTTTATGGCTGGACGACGTTCCACAACCGACTATCGGAATTAACGACGTCCTGATCCGTGTCACCCACACCGGAATCTGTGGAACCGATCTTCATATCTATGACTGGGATGACTGGGCCCGAGCCACCATCCCGGTCCCTCTGATAATCGGACACGAGTTTGTGGGCGAGATTGTGGAGGTGGGATCGAATGTAAACGACTTCCATCCTGGCGAAGTGGTCAGCGGTGAGGGGCACGTGGTGTGTGGGCGCTGCCGCAATTGCCTAGCGGGCCGTCGCCATCTGTGCGCCCATACGCAAGGCGTTGGGGTGAACCGGCCGGGAGCATTCGCCGAATATATTTCGCTCCCCATGTCAAATATCTGGCGTCACAGCCCTAAGGTGAATCGCGAAGTGGCGGCCATATTCGATCCGTTTGGGAATGCAGTGCACACCGCCCTGTCGTTTCCCGTTCTCGGTGAGGATGTCCTCATTACTGGTGCTGGTCCGATCGGCATTATGGCTGCGGCAGTCGTGAGACATGCGGGCGCACGCTACGTCGTAATCACCGACGTGAACACAGACCGTCTGGAACTGGCGCGCAAAATGGGCGTCTCTCTGGCGATCAACCCCAAAGAGACTTCGCTTGCAGATGTCCAGAAACAGCTTGGGATGCAGGAGGGTTTTGATATCGGGCTCGAAATGTCGGGTAACCCTTCTGCGCTCCGGGACATGATCGCGAATATGAGTCACGGCGCAAAGATCGCAATACTGGGTATCCCCGCCAAGGAAATGTCTATCGACTGGCGGAGCGTCATTTTCAACATGCTGACCATTAAGGGCATCTATGGGCGGGAAATGTACGAGACCTGGTACAAGATGACCGTCATGCTGGAATCTGGACTCGACATTACATCTGTGATCACACATCGTTTCAGCTACCGTGACTTTGAGAAGGGATTTGAGGCGATGCGCTCCGGCAGCTCTGGAAAAGTCATTTTGGAGTGGACACCGGCCTGGAAGGGTGGGGACATGCAGTCGAGATACAAAGAAACGGCGCTGGCGGATGGCCGCAAGAACTATTGAATGTTGAAATGAAATAAGATGTACGGAACAGTTCAAACCTATTTAGCCGACAAGGTTGCCGAAATCGAGAAGGCCGGCCTTTTAAAGCGTGAGCGCATCATTGATAGCCCGCAGGATGCCGAAATAAAGGTCTCTACGGGTGCGTCGGTCCTCAACCTTTGTGCTAACAACTATCTGGGCTTGGCGAACCATCCCGTTGTGGTGGATGCGGCACGAAAGGCGTTAGACGAGTGGGGCTACGGTCTCGCCAGCGTGCGCTTCATCTGTGGGACACAATCCATTCACAAGCAACTGGAAGAGCGTCTGACCGAGTTCCTAGGCACGGAAGATACCATCCTTTATGGGTCCTGTTTTGATGCAAACGGCGGCCTGTTTGAGACGCTGCTCGACTCAGAGGACGCCATCATCTCCGACGAGCTGAATCACGCAAGCATCATCGACGGCATCCGGCTCTCGAAAGCCGCACGATTCCGCTACAGGAACAGCGATATGAGCGATTTGGAAGCGAAGCTGCAGGAGGCTCGCACGGCGCGGCACCGCCTGATCGCCACTGACGGAGTCTTCTCGATGGATGGCTACATCGCAAACCTGCCCGCGATTTGCGATCTCGCCGACAAATACAACGCAATGGTTATGTTTGACGATTGCCACGCCGTCGGGTTTATGGGCGAATGCGGCCGCGGCACACATGAATATCACAACGTCATGGGCCGGGTGGACATCATTACCGGTACCCTGGGCAAAGCGCTGGGCGGTGCAAGCGGCGGGTACACTAGCGGACGCAAGGAAATCATCAGCCTGCTACGCCAGCGCTCGCGTCCTTATCTGTTTTCCAACTCTATCGCCCCGCCTATCGTTGCAGCGTCCATAAAAGTGCTTGAACTACTCGAGCAGACGTCGGATCTGCGAAAGCGCCTGGTTTCCAACACAAAGCTCTTTCGGGAGCGGATGACGTCGTATGGATTTCAGATCCTGCCTGGCGAACATCCTATCGTACCGGTAATGCTGGGAGATGCATCACTCGCCTCAAAAATGGCTGACCTGCTTTTAATGCGGGGCATCTACGTCGTCGGCTTCTCCTATCCGGTCGTCCCGCAAGGCAAGGCACGTATTCGCGTTCAAGTCTCCGCTGCCCACACCGAAGAGGAACTCGAGTTTGCTGCCCGGCAGTTCGCAGCCGTGAAGGCCGAGCTAGGGGTTCATTGAACGCTGAATTGAGGAGATTGCGATTCGGGCTTGTCCCTCGCAAAGCGGCTCGGTAACGGACTCCCCAGATCAGATATTCTAAAAGGCTTTTCGATCCACCCGCTCATGCCCGAGGATTCAAACGCCTCCTCATTTGCGTTCTTTCCGTCGGCGCTCATAGGAAATAAAATCGGATGCTGTTCCCCGGAATCTCGACAGACGGTGTCGCGTGCCTACCTCAGTCCGTCAGCTATTGAGTAGCAGTCAAGAGGAGGCATCTACTGCTGTTGTTGTTGTTGGGCGTGAAGAAGCTCCGCTTCCCGATCTTTTTCCAGAAAGCGTGACCACTCTTCATCGGCTGCAAACTCCTGATCGGGCGGCAGAACGGCTTCCGAGGGAGTCACACGTACCCGAACTTGCAACTCGGTCTCCGCTGAACCTTTCATGGTTCCTATCGTGGGCGGAACGTCCGAATAATCTCGTCCCACCGCGGTCCGGATGTGCCTTGGTCCAGCAATAAGGTCGTTTGTGGGATCAAACCCAACCCACCCTAGGCGAGGAAGCAGGGCTTCCACCCATGCGTGCGTGGCACCATCAGCCGAACGGTCAGGGTGCCCTGAGTCGTGGTGAAGATAACCACTGACGTAGCGGCAGGGAATTCGGAGATCTCGTACCAGAGCGATCATGATATGCGCAAAGTCCTGGCAAACTCCCTGGCGGGATCGAAGTGCATCCTCGATAGGGGAGTCCACCCTGGTGCTGCTCTTCGTATACGAGATGGCCTGATACAAGTCGCTATTCAGCTTTCGAAGCAGTTCCAACGGATCCTGGTGCGCCTGGCGCTCTACCCCTAGTTCGCGGGCAAAGGCCTCAAGCTCAGGCGAACTCCGGGCAAAACGGCTGGGCATCAACATATCCCAGTAATCCTCATGCTCAACCATGCCCTCCAATTCCGTCCAGGCCTCCGGCCCCAGGAAAGCCGGTACTTCGTCGGGCTCTTCAACATCTACCAGCGAATCGGCAATGATCGTTAAGTGCTTATGCGCGCCAGGAACATCGAAATGGTGCACCAGGTTCGCCAAATGATCCGTGTACGAGTAAATACGGGCACGCGGGCTCACAGAAAGCTGAAACGTGAAGCAACGCTGGCTGTTCTCGCTGCGGGGGTGCATGCGTACTTCCATTACGCTCTGCCAAACGGGACGGCTATACCGGTAACGGGTAAAGTGTCGGATTGCGTAAAACATCATGCCTCAAAAGCGGATTCAATGGGATAGGCAATATAGGCTTCGTGAAGTGCCGCATGAAGGCTGTGGCACTGCTGGACGACGCCTTGCAGGTACCGGTGCAAATCTTGCGCCATGACTTCCTCAATCTGCACGTATCTGAGGGATGCGCCTAAACTGCCAATAATTCGATCGATTCGCCCTGCCTTTCGTACCGAGGAAGCAATCGCGATTGCCTCCAAGGTCTGCTCCATGCGGTCCGCCGCATAGCGCACCGAGAAGGGAAACTCAGGGTTCAGCAGGAGAAACTCGGCCACGCGCCCTGGCTTCAAATCCGCCGTATAGACTCGGCAATAGGCCTCGAAGGCCGCGCAACTTGAAAGCAGGCAGACCCAATCGAGATCGTCTGCTTCTCCCAAGTTCGAGAAATGCGCATCCAGAAGAGTCGAAAGCGCACAAGCCCGTTCAATATGCTTTCCGAATTGAATGAAAAGCCAGCCTTCCCCGTGATTCATGGTAGCGTCCGTCACGCCATGGAACTTGTACGAGCCTTCGCGCATGGCAGTTACAAGCCGCATCGGGTCGAACGTCTTCTCAGCGCGCCAGTTGTGGCTGTTCACCTCATGGAATAGCTGGTTCAGCCTTTCCCACATCTCTGAGCTGATCTGTTCGCGCACTTGGCTTGCATTCTCGCGCGCAGCAGTAATCGCTCCGACGATCGACGACCGGTTTTGAGTCTCACCTGTTAAGGAAACAATCGCCGTCTGTGCATCGAAATCAGCGCAATGGATGCCCAAGCCCAGGCAGGCGCCGATCCGTGCCCAGCGCTGATCTGCCGATAACTTTGACGG
Source organism: Bryobacteraceae bacterium (assembly GCA_035475295.1). Classification (GTDB taxonomy): domain Bacteria; phylum Acidobacteriota; class Terriglobia; order Bryobacterales; family Bryobacteraceae; genus Bog-105. The sequence goes on along the minus strand of DATIMM010000092.1, from coordinate 24,401 downwards.
ATTTAGCATCAGGTTATAGTTTGCTTCCAGAACGCGGGCGCAATGGTCCGCGCGCTCGAAATATCGGCCCATCCAATAGAGACTGTCGGCCACACGGGAGAGCATACGTTTTGCGAAATTATCCTAACTTTGGAGTACCCAGGTATCTTTCGAACCGCCGCCCTGCGAAGAATTCACAACCAATGAACCTTTGCGCAACGCGACGCGCGTAAGCCCGCCCGGTACAATCGTCACCTTCTCTCCAAAGAGCACATAAGGGCGCAGATCGACGTGACGAGGTTCGATCTTTCCACCCTCGACGAAACAGGGTGCGGTAGAGAGCGCGATAGTCGGCTGTGCAATATAGTTTCGTGGGTCCTGCATAATCCTGGCTCGAAAGTCGTTGCGCTGCTGTTCGGAACTATGCGGCCCGATCAGCATGCCATATCCCCCCGATTCACCTACCGCTTTAACGACGAATTCGTGAAGGTTGCTACAAACATGCTCACGCTCGGAATCGTTCGTCATCAGGAATGTCTCCACGTTATCCAAAATTGGATCTTCGTTCAGGTAGTAGCGGATGATCTTCGGCACATAAGCATAGACGGCCTTGTCGTCCGCGATGCCGGTCCCGAGCGCGTTAGCCAGCACCACGTTCCCGGCTCGATAAGCATTGAACAGTCCGGCCACTCCCAGCGACGAATCGGGGCGGAATGCCAACGGGTCTAAGAAGTCGTCGTCGACGCGGCGATAAATCACATCCACGCGTTGCAAGCCGGAGGTCGTACGCATGTTCACAATGTTGTCGTGGACCAGTAGATCGCGCCCTTCTACCAGCTCGATGCCCATCTGCCGAGCGAGAAAGGCGTGCTCAAAATAGGCGGAATTGTACACTCCGGGCGTCAGCAGAACTATCGTCGGATTTGATCGCCCTTCGGGTGCCAGCGAACGCAGTGTGGACAGCAAGACCTGGCTGTACTGCTCGATGGGACGTACTCCGCACTTCCGAAAAAGCGTGGGAAACGTCTGTTTCATCACCTTGCGGCTGGTGAGCATGTAGGACACTCCGCTCGGAACGCGCAGATTATCCTCCAGCACAACGAATTTTCCGTTCGGCAGGCGGATCAGATCAGTTCCGCAGATGCTGACATACGCGTCACGCGGAATTTTCACACCGCGCATCTGTCGCCGAAAGTGCCTGCAGGTGTAGATCACATTGCCAGGAACAACGCCGTCTTTCAGAATGCGCCGCTCGTGGTAGACGTCGCGGAGAAACAGGTTCAGAGCCGTGATGCGCTGCGTTAAGCCCCGTTCGATCACCTCCCATTCAGAGCTCGTGATAATGCGGGGGAGCAGATCGTGGGGGAAAATCCGCTCCGTGCCCTCGTCGCGACCGTAGACCGTAAAGGTAATCCCTTGATGGAGAAACGACAGTTCCGCTTCATGTTTACTTCGTGATAATTCTTCCGCGGGAAGCCTGAGCAGTTGTGTGTACAGGGAGCGGTAATGGGGGCGCGAACGGCCATCGGGACGAAACATTTCGTCATAGGCGCTAGAGAACTCGTAAGAGGAAAACGGAGATGAGGCCGGCCTGTTTGCAGGCTGCGCTGGCGATGCCATAGTCCAAAAAAGTTCCTTCTACTCTGCTAGAACCGGAGGCTCTTCTACTCGGAACAGGACCGGACACTCGGAATAATCACGAGTATAACGCTGTTTGTTGCGATGGTTACGATTTTTTCAAGGCTCTAAAGGGCATCGCGAAAGGCGTGAAAGAGCTTCTGCTGTTCTTGACTTGCAGGAACCTGGTCTTCGGGATGCCATTGCACGGCGAGAACGAATCGTTTATCGGGCCTTTCTAAACATTCAATGGTTCCGTCGGAAGGGTCATTAGCGGAAACGCGCAGCCCTTCCCCAATCCTTCCCGCCGCCTGATGATGGCGTGAATTTACATCCCAAGTGTCCACGCCCGCGATCTGCGCGAGCTTTGTACCGGGCTCAATCCGCACTGGATGGACGGTGATGCCGGGATCGGCAGTCCTGCGTCGATGACGGTCCGTGGTCTCCAAATGCTGAATCAAGGTACCGCCATGCTGGACATTGAGAATTTGAAGACCGCGGCAAATTGCCAGAATGGGCATATCGCGTTCCAGAGCTTCGGCGATTATAGCCATTTCCATGTGGTCGCGCCGAACATCAAGGTCCTTATCGGTCTCAGGCGCAGGCTCCTCACCATAGGATGCGGGGCTGACGTCCGTACCTCCCGTGAGAAGCAACCCTTGTACTCGATTCAGATCCCAATCGGTCCCTATTTCTTTCAAAACGGGCTCCATGCCGGCCTCACGGATGGCCGCCGCATACGGATCGACTTTGCGTTTTTCCGAATAAACGACATAAACTTGCTTGCTCATGCGATTAGCTCCCTCGGAGGCTCGCGATATTCGATATCAGGCAGTTGCTCCACGGCGCGGCGTAGAGACTGTTCCCAGCAGGAATGAATCACATTCAAATCGTGATCGGTTGCAGTGAACCTGCGGTATTGACTCACCTCGAAGCTGCCTTTCCGGTACAGCAATAACTCAATAGGCGGGCCCACGGTGACATTCGAGCGTACCGTGGCATCCATTGAGAGCAAGGCGTACTTCGCCGCTACATCCAGGCTGGTGTTGAACTCCACGCCCCGGTCCAGTATGGGGCGCCCGTACTTGCATTCGCCCAGTTGCAGGTAGGGCGAATCCACGGTAGCCCGCAAAGGGTTCCCTTGTGGATAGATAAGATACAGCTGAGGAGCTTCGCCCTTTACTTGTCCGCCAAGCAACAGGTGCACGTTGAAGCTATATTGATCGCGTTCCAGAGCGGCCCGATCAATGTCGGAAACGCGCCGAACACAATCCCCAACAATGCGGGCGGCCTGGTACAACGATTCAGCCTGGGCGAGTCCGTGTCCGGAACTGAATTCTCCCCGTAACAGGGTCACCACCGATTGGCTGATCGAAAGGCTTCCGCTCGATAGAAGAAAGAACGCCCTTTCGTCCGGCTGCACAAACGAATGCATCTTGCGGCACGTGTTCACCTGGTCGAACCCAGCGTTGGTACGCGAATCCGAAGCCATCACCAATCCGTCATCCGTTACAATGCCCAAACAATAAGTCATGTATTCGCTCGTTCTCATTTTTGCAGTTTCCAAACCCGGAATAATGTAAACTTCGGATTACCCGGGCCCCGTCTGCTTTCTCGGTCACCTGTCCTGGCCTTACATTCGCCGCAAACTTGAGGAATTATGCTGATCCGTTTAGGCTACGACATCCGATTCAATGCTCCCTTTCAGACGCCCATGGTGGCATTGCTCAATGTGCATCCATCCCGGCATCAGGATCTGCGGGAGCCCGACAAGCTTCGTACTGAACCGGACTTTCCGCTCGAATTCTATAACGATTCCTTTGGCAACAACTGCTGCCGGTTTCTGGCCTGTCCTGGCGAAGTAAAGTTATACAATTCCACGCTCATTGAAGATTCAGGCATACCGGATGTTCAGAATGCGGACGCCCGCGAGGTCCCGGTGGAGATTTTGCCAACTGAGGTTCTGCGGTTTCTGCTTCCGAGCCGCTATTGCGAGGTGGATCTACTCTCAAGCGTAGCTACGGAGCTATTCGGCGACGTGAAACCTGGATGGAGTCGCGTACAGGCCGTCTGCGACTGGGTAAACAGCAAAGTTACATTCGGCTATAATTTCGCGCGGCCAACAAAAACCGCGCTCGACGTTTACACAGAGCGGACGGGCGTCTGCCGCGATTTTCAGCATCTCGCCGTTACCTTCTGCCGTTGCCTCAACGTTCCTGCCCGCTACACCACCGGCTACTTGGGCGATATCGGCGTGCCTCCCTCATCGTCGCCTATGGATTTCAGCGCCTGGTTCGAGGCGTATCTCGATGGCCGCTGGTGGACCTTCGATGCGCGGCACAATCATCCCCGGATCGGGCGCGTCCTGATGGCTACTGGTCGCGATGCCGCCGATGTGGCTATCACGACTTCGTTCGGCAACACTCGGCTGACGAATTTCAAGGTTATCACCGAGGAGATTCCCTTCCCTCGACCGGGTGAAACTGGCCAGTCTTAGTAGCCCGCCAGTAGCTGTACTCCAGGGGGCTCCGCCAGCTTTCTTGTGAAGCGCCAGCCATTACGGCCGCCCCTGCTTTCAGCCTGAGTAATCTTGACCCCGTTTACTTGATCGCACTCGGTTTGACGAACTTCAGACGCGTGTGGGAAGCTTGACATGGCGCGTCGACCACGGCGCGTTCACGTCCATGCAGCGTAGAGATTTCGGCAGTATAGGAGCATCGCTTTCAGTTTTGGGCTTTGGAGCCTCACCAATCGGTGACGTCTTCGGAACAATAGATCCAATACGACGAATTCGCGCTGTCCATTACGCTGTCGATCACCGGCTGGTTTTTTTGATGTTTATCCCTGCTATCCAAGCACTGTGGCCGAGGTGCAGCTCTCGCTGGCAGGGAACCGCACGGAGGACGCCGACCACGTCACGTGCGCGCCGCAGGAGAACAATTCATGAAGGCACTGCAAGTTCAAGGCCCCGGTGAGGTGAAGCTCGTTGACATCCCGGCCCCGGTTCCCCGTCCGGGTGAGGCTCTACTGAGAGTTCGCATGGTCGGGATGTGCGGGTCGGATCTGAATACGTTTCGGGGTAAGAACCCACTGGTCTCATATCCCCGGATTCTGGGCCACGAGATCGCGGCAACAGTAGAAGTTGCGCCAGCGGACAGCCACGTTGGCCTTCGGGTGGGCCAGAATGTCACTGTCTCGCCGTACACAAATTGCGGCAAGTGTTCGTCCTGCCGCAAAGGGCACCCGAATGCGTGTCAGTTCAACCAGACGTTTGGAGTGCAGCGTGACGGCGCCCTGGCGGAATTCATTACGGTTCCCGCCGGAAAGATTTATCGCGCGGATGGACTTTCACTCGAGCAACTCGCTTTGGTCGAGCCATTGACGGTGGGTTTCCATGCGGCATCTCGGGGAAGAGTTTGCCACGAAGACACGGTCGCGGTATTCGGCTGCGGTGGCGTCGGCTTGGGTGCCATCTCGGGCGCCGCGCAGAGAGGCGCCTCTGTCATCGCGATCGACGTGGACGACGCGAAGCTTTCACTGGCTCAGGCCTCCGGCGCGAGGTTTGCGATACACTCCGGGCGCGAACCGTTACACAAGCGCTTGCTTGAATTGACGAACGGGCAGGGGCCGGATGTTGTTATTGAAGCCATCGGCCTGCCGGTCACATTCCGGGCGGCCGTCGAAGAAGTGGCGTTCGCCGGCAGAGTCGTGTATATCGGGTACGCGAAAGAGCCCGTAAGCTACGAGACGCGTCTTTTCGTCCAAAAAGAATTGGACATACTCGGTTCGAGAAATGCAACCGACGAGGACTTTCGGGCCGTAATCGCAATGCTGCAGGCAGGCAGATTTCCCACTGGCAGGGCTATCAGCAAAGTCGTCTCATTGCCCGATGCCGGAGGGGCGCTCGCTCAGTGGAGCGAAGATCCGACCAGATTCAGCAAAATTCTTGTCGCCGTAGGTTAACCGACATCGGGAAACCGCGTTGCCGCGTTCGCGTTCGCGTTCGACAAAAGACGCCGAAGTTCAGTGCCTTCCTGGCGAAATCTTGAAGACGTAGGCATAGTCTCCGGGCTTTTGCGCAGGTACTTGAACAACCACACCGTTGTTGTCTTGCGTCCACTTCAGGTCCCCAGGGTAGCCCAGTAGCTGAATGTTCCTGATGTTCAGATCGCCGTTCGTAGATCCCCTTGCGAGCGACTTAATCGTAACCTTACCGTCCTCGGGCCAAGCCAGCGCGATCGCGTACAGTGTCTCTCCCTTCGTCGTAAAGCGGATGTCCTGGCTTGAGTAGGGCTTGGTGGCTGCATCGTGAAAGGCTCCACCTGTCACTTTGGTCGGCCCTTCCCCATAGACTTTCCAGGGGCGCGTTCCGTAGATCGCTTCGCCATTTACCGACAGCCAGCGCCCCATATCGAGGAGAATCTGCCGTGCCTGTTCCGGGATGGTGCCGTCTGGTTTCGGTCCCACATTCAGTAAAAGCGAGCCGTTCTTGCTTACGACATCGACCAGTTCACCGATCAGCGACTCCGGAGTGCGAAAGGTATCTCCTTTGATGTAGCCCCAGGATTTGATGCTGACCGATGTGTCAGTCTGCCAGAATAGGGGCCGCACCGCGTCCAACTGGCCGCGTTCTATGTCCAATACGGCTGCGCCGTCCGGATACGCGTGATACTTGTAATTGATTGCAGCAGTGTAGCCATGCTTCGCGGCGTCGTTGTAGTAGAAGGCCGCAAAACGCTGGAGGTAAGGCTCCACTTCTTTCGTATTGATCCACCAGTCGAACCAAACAATCTCCGGACGATACTTGTTGACGATCTCGGTCGTGCGGGCCAGCCAGTCGTTTAGGTAGGCCTGGTCCGGATGGGCAAACCAGTCCTTATGATTTTCGTTGGTTACTCCTGCGTGTGCCGGGCCATAAAAAGCTGCATAGCGGGGATCATTCACATCGGAGTCGAATGCACGTCCGCCGTTCATGAAGAAGTAGTGTTCAATTCGGTGGCTTGATAAGCCCAGATGCAAACCTTCCTCACGAACGGCCGCTGATAGCTCCGCGATCACGTCCCGTTTTGGGCCCATTTTGGCAGCGGTCCAGTCGGACAAATCCGAATTGTACATCGCAAAGCCATCATGGTGTTCGGCGACCGGAACCACATACTTCGCGCCGGCTCTGCGAAACAGGTCTGCCCAGGCGTGGGCATCGAAGTTTTCGGCTTTGAACTCCGGGATGTAGTCCTTATAGCCGAATTTGTTCTCGGGCCCATGCGTTGCTACCTGGTGCTGGTAGTCCTTGCTTCCCTGCAAATACATCTTGCGTGGGTACCATTCGCTGTCGAACGCCGATACCGAGTAAACGCCCCAGTGAATGAAAACACCAAACTTCGCGTCTTGATACCACTGAGGTATCCTGTACTTCTTCAGTGAATCCCAATTCGGCTGGAACGGGCCCTGCCGCGCTTCACTGTCAACTTCCGCCAATAATGTGTTCCGCTGGCTGTCGAATTTTTGAATCGACTTCTGCCAGATCAGGTCATCCGCGTTCGGGGTCTGTGCATAGCTTATGGCGGCGAATGCGCTCACCAGGAGAAAAGGCTTCCATCGCATTGTGTTTATCGAATCTGGTGTTGTAGATTGTGCAGTCGAGATTCTTTCAATGGGCCCGCGGCAACGCCAACGCACACGCTTCCGGCCGGCTCCGCTGATCAAGTTTGCCATAATAGCCCAACAAGCGCAACGGCGATCGCTTAAGAATGCCTAACGGGCGGCGTTCACCGAAGCTCCTGATATCGGGTCTGGAACGCGGTTCACCTCGGCTGCAAAGCGTCCACCCTAGGCGCGATTGCCGAGAAAACCTCAACCGCGTAATCGCCCGAATCGATCACTAGCCAGAGCGCTGGCCGTCTGGCTGATGAGATGAATATTCGGATCCTGCAACACTTCAACCCCTGAACACAGGATATGCACTGGAGAGGAAGCGGGAAGGCAAACGTCTCCCGACATGCCGGGAGGCAAGCTTACTCCCAATTTGACGTCGATCCTTGGGGCGTCCAGTTTGCGTTGACTGGGTCCCACAGCTTGGTCCAAGAGGAGCTAACCCACTTCAGGTCTTCAGCCTGCTGTGGATTCATGAGGGTATGGTGGAGCCCTGGAGAGTCTTCGTCCGGCCGGATACCCGGCAGTCCCTTGGTAGTGCGGACGGCGCCCCCAAAGTGGACACGCATCGCCGAACACCTATCTGGTATCTACCTTCGTTTCATACCCATCGTCTCTCTGGTGAACCCACTTGTTCTGGAGAATCTGATCGCGTTGCTGTTGTGTCAGCAGTGCTGCACAGCCTTGACCATTTTCTGCGCTTTGAAACATTGTCTGGGCGAGATCTCGCGGGAGCTCATGTAGGTCCGTGCTCGCCAGGTTTCCACTGAGGTTTACCAGGCTGGAAATATCGAACCCTTGTTCTTTCAGACAGCTCCGATACGCTTGCAGTCGCTGCTCGTCTGTTGCATTTTCCGGAAGCCTACTCATAACTTGATCCACATGCATCGTATCAGGCCAGGAGGGCAGGACCGAGACAGTTACTTGTCAGTTCCTACCCGGAGCAGGACGTCCCGGATCCTGCGATGATACGATCTACGAATTCACTAGTTGACATGCTCGCACCCTTTGCGTAACGACGAGGGTTCACACGATACTATGCAACGTAGGAAGATGTCAAAGGTACTTACAGTTGCGATCCTCACCTGCGCCTTCGTTTTCGGCGGCTTCTCACGGACACCCAACGGAATATACGAAGGTTGGCGCGATTACGGAGGAGCAGCAGATTCTTCCCAGTATTCCGCGCTCATCCAGATCACCCGCTCGAACGTGAACAATTTGCAAATCGCCTGGACATACCCAACGGGCGATTCAAATCGCTATTCCTTCAACCCGATCGTAGTCGATGGATTGATGTATGTTCTAGCCAGGAACAATTCGCTTGTTGCGCTGGATGCCTCTACTGGCAAAGAAATTTGGGTACATCGAACCGATATTGGAACGAAGCTGATCACCCATCGGGGCGTTAATTACTGGGAAAGCAAGGACCGTTCCGACCGCAGGCTTTTCCTCGCCAGCAACAATTTTCTGCAGGCGATCGATGCGCGGACGGGCAAGCTCATCACAAGCTTTGGTAGCGACGGCCGCGTTGATCTCAGGGAAGGACTTGGCCGGAATCCGGCAACCCTTACGCTAGTGCAGTCGACCACGCCGGGACGGGTCTTCGAGAACTTGCTCATTCTTGGCTCAGCTACCAACGAAGGATACGGTTCGGCTCCGGGAGACATTCGCGCATACGATGTCCGCACCGGACGGTTGGTTTGGACGTTCCATACCATTCCGCACCCAGGCGAATACGGCTACCAGACTTGGCCGAAGGACGCATGGAAAACGGTTGGTGGAGCAGATAGCTGGAGTGAGCTTACTCTGGATGAGAAGCGAGGCATTGTTTATGTGCCGACCGCCAGCCCGAAGTACAACTTCTATGGAGTTAACCGGACGGGAGCTGACCTTTTTGGGGATTGCCTGCTTGCTCTTGATGCCCGGACGGGCAGGCGCATCTGGCATTTTCAGATGATTCATCACGACATCTGGGATTACGATAACGCTACCTCCCCTAAACTGCTGACTGTGAGACACAACGGAGCAATGGTTGACGTCGTGGCCCAGCCTAGCAAGGAGGGTTTCGTTTGGGTGTTCAATCGAGACACGGGAGCCCCGCTCTGGCCCATTGTGGAGCGCCCGGTACCGCATTCAGATATGCCTGCCGAATCGGTATGGCCAACGCAGCCATTTCCGCTGAACCCGCCGCCATTTGCCAGGCAGGAATTTACGGAAAAGGACCTCAATCCGTACATGGATCCTCAGGAACGCGCCCATTTTCGCAATGAGATCCGAAGTGCCCGTAACCAGGGCCTCTTCACGCCTCCAGGATTGACTAACACGATCGAAATGCCCGGTAATAACGGAGGTGCGAACTGGGGCGGCGGTGCTGTTGATCCTCGGAACGGAACTCTGTACGTCGTATCGAAGGACCTGCCGTGCATGCTTAAGCTGGAGCCGGAGCAAAATGCCAACTCCGATCGGACTGGTTCGCCTGAGCAGATAGGGCGACTTCTTTATGAGGCGAACTGTCAGCAGTGCCATCTTCCTGATAGAAGTGGTCAACCGCCGGCAATTCCCTCGCTCGTCCACGCCGGCCAAGAATTGACACCAGAACAAATCAGGAACGTTGTGAGGCAAGGGCAGGGTTCAATGCCAGCATTTTCGCTCCTGTCGAAAACCGATCTAGATTCCCTCGCGACCTATCTCATGAAATCTCAACTCGGTGTTGAGGCTTCTGCTGCATCCACAGCCCCGACAAGTGAGACGTCAGCTGCGAAACATTATGTCAGTGGATTTGGCTTTATGTTCACGAGCTCGGGACTTCCAGTAATTTCCCCACCTTGGACGTCGCTCACGGCATATGACCTTAATAAGGGGACAATCAAATGGAAAATTCCTCTCGGCGAGGTTCCTGAACTTGCGGCGAAAGGAATCAAGGGCACTGGCGGCGTGTTCCAAAAAACCGGGCCTATTGTGACAGCAGCAGGATTGATATTCATCGGAACTCGAGATCGCAAAGTGCGAGCCATCGACGAAGACAGCGGAAAAGTTATCTGGGAGGCCCAACTGGGGGCCGCTGTCGCCGGAATTCCCGCCGTGTATGAAATCAACGGTAAAGAATATCTTGTGGTCTGCGCAGCAGAACAGTCGGCAGTGAATCCGTCCTCACGTGAGTCCGTTCACGGAGCGTACGTCGCATTCGCTCTGCCCGATCGGCATTAATCAGTAAGTTAAAGACGCAATTGTACCCTGTGCTCATGCGAGTCACGCTGCGGATTGCACTCATTCTCGTCATTGTTTGCCTCCTCTATCCGGCGGTCATTTTGGGGTTTTACTTCTTCGCGCCACATGAAAACGCCAAACTGGGCAAAGTAGACACTCTGATTGTGCTTGGATGCCCGACCGAGCCGGACGGATCGCCAACACCGGAACAACGTGAGCGCGTGATGGAAGGTGTCCGCGAGTTCAAAAGAGGAGCCAGCGGTCACATCATTATGACGGGTACCGCTGCCCATAACGGGTTTGTGGAAGCACACAGCATGGCGATGTTGGCTGAGGCGAATGGCGTACCTGCGTCTGTGGTTTTGGTGGAAGATCAGGCTCACGACACGATTCAGAACATTTACTATTCAGATAAGATCATGGAAACCCATGGCTGGCACACAACGGAAGTGATCAGCTCTCCGTATCACCTGCCCCGAACGGCCCTTATCCTCCGCCACTATCCACAACTGAAGTGGGAGACGCATGCCGCACACTGGCCGCCTGAGTATGGGCGATTGGAGAGGCTCCAATTGGATTGGAAAGAAGCAGTCACCAGTTTCCGCATTCGCATACACGGCTTCCGGTCATCGAAGTATCTGCCGAATTAATTTAGCTGGGGGTCGCGGATAATGCACAGGACCACTCGTGTGAGTGTCTACCGACCTATTTCCGGCGTTCGGCTTTTGTGGCTCCATGCGAGCGGTCGGGCGGCTATCGGCGGGCTCCGTCTGTTCGATGTACTCAATGAGACCGAGTAGCGCACCCCAGTGATAGAAGCGGTCGCTACTACTGACGTCGTCTCCCCACCCGGTGATGGCATTGTAATTCTCGTGCACATGCCCGTTTTTCTCCCATTCCCGGAGGAAGAGATCGAAGGACTTTTGGGCGAACTGCCTCCGTACTTCCGGTTGGTCGTAGTTGCGAAGACCTAAATAGACGAGATAATTCATAGGTCCCCAGATGCGGCCGCGCCAGTAATCTTGGTCTTTGAAGGCCGGGTCATGACGGGAGATAGAAGGAATGACCCACTGGCCCCAGAACTCTTCGGGATTCAGAAGATGCTCATGAATTATTCGATCAGCCTGTTGCGGAGTGGCGGCCCGGGCGAGCATAGGATAAAAGTTGGTGGGCGAAAGGCGGTGACTGAAGTTTCCGGTGCGCAGGTCCTTATTGAGGTAGATGCCAGTCTTTTCGTCCCAAAGAGCCGCCAACGAACCTCGGTATTTGGCCGCACGGCCGCGCAATTCGCGCGCTTCTCCGTGCTTCCCAAGTGTGTCGGCAATGCTGGCCAGCGCGTCGCAGTCGGCGATATATAAACTGATGAGGCCGACGTCGGCGAACTGCATTTGATGGGTGGAAGCATCGTAGGTTGCGTCATCGTACATCGGGCTGTTATCTAGGCCCGATTCGAACTTGGCCGCTTGTAAGGTTCCTACGGAATGGTCGTCGATATTCAGCGGGCGGTTCTCGGCGTCACTGCCCCAAACGAGATAACCGTTGAGGTCGCGATGCCTGGACCACCAACGATTCCAGCGAAGAAGAGGCTCAAAGGTGTCTTCGAGAAACCAGCGGTCGTGGAACCTGCGATATAGATCGAGCACCGTCACGGCTCCCACTGGAGGTTCCGATCGGTCGAAACTCTTCCAGCCGCCAGCGCGTGCGAAGTTACCGACAAAGCCCTGGGAAGTGATTTCCCGAAGTGTCTCGATCGCGTTCGCATAGGCAAGATCACGGTCGCCGATGGCAGCCAGGGAGGCCGCGAAGAACGTATCCCAATCGAAGATCACATAGCCACCCCAACCCACGGACCAAATGCGGCTTACCGGCGAGATCACGCGCTGCTGCTCAGGTTCGAAGATCGTATCCCAGCCGATGACCCTTTGAATGGCATCAGCGGTAGCGGACTGCTGTCCATTTTTAATATTAGAAGCAGTATAGGCCGCATGCTGGCGTTCGATGATCGATTGAATCTCCCGAAGTGTGCGGCGCTTCCCGGTGCTGATGGCGGAGGGACGCCCGAATGCAGCGCAGAAGTACGGGCCAGGGACCGGCACATCTGTCGACAAGTTGTCTGCGCCGACAAAGAATACCGGTATGTCGCCCGACGAGCTACGGGCATTAATACGATTCTCAAGTTTCGTGACGGAGCCCTCGCGCTGCCATAAAAAGCTCACCGAGAACACGATAGCGGGCGAAACCGCACTCGGATGTTCAGATGCAAGAGGGCTGGCGAGGAGAACGAGATCCTTGCCATCGTGGGCACTCTGAACTCGGAGGTTGTGCCCTCTCCAGGATATCCGAAGGTCCGTGTAACTGCCGTCGTACGCATGAGAACCAGGAAATACCTGTTCCGCCCCCACTTCCTGGCGCCCGATAAGAACGCGGGAAAGAAAAGACTCCGAGGCCAAGGTAGTCCTGTGTTTGATCCCGAGCTGGATGGCGAGTCCCTCGGGTAAGAGTACCTGCGTGGCGACGCTGTTTACATCCCAAGTGTTCCACCCTAGTGATAAGCGCTTTTGTATAACCGCGTACTCGTGAGAACGCGATGTAGCCGTCAGTGGCTCGGCCTGCATCGTCCATAGGCAGCACAGCGTAAGGACGCCCGAACATTTCATGCGGTTCATTTTGCGTTTTCAGACTCGCCCCGTTCGGACCCGTTGAAGCGAAATCCGCAACGCAGTCTGCACCATTTAGAGTACTCATAAAGGCGCCAAAAGTCTTCGGCTCAATCTGACGGTTGGCTAGGAAGTAAATCATAGGGCCGCATCATCTCGAAGTCTTCGTGCTCCAGTACATGGCAGTGCCAAACGTAGCGGCCAGCGAACCCTTCGAAGCGGACGACGATCCGGGTGACCACGCCAGGATCAGCCCGAACCGTGTCTTTCCAGCCAAGTTCGTTCGCATCGGGTGCACTGGCGCTGGCAGTATACTGGAGCCGTCGCTGATTCAAATAGGTGAAAACGTCGAATGGGCGGCGATCGAGGATTTGAAAGCGAACCTGGTGAAGGTGAATGGGATGAGCATCGTCCGTCACATTGATGAAACTCCAGATCTCAACGGTGTCGAGCCTGGGATTTTCCGTCACGGGGTCATGCCAGTAAGCACCATTGAGCAGCATAGGCCGTCCCATCGAAGTGGGGTCGTCTGAGTCTGCTACGCCTTCGAGTGTGAGCAGCCGTGACTTAATGGCATCCTTCTCGGGGATTCGCGGTACTGTTCGTAGTTGCTCCGGTAAAGAACTGGTATCGACGCTACGCTCCTGCGAAACTCGAAACTGACAGATACTGAGATTGTCGCTTCTCAGCACCAGCTGTTGGCCACGCTGTTGTTTGAAATCGATGATGACGTCGGCGCGCTCGCCCGGCGCAAGAGTGAGGGTTCGCAACTCAACCGGGGCGGCTAACAGCCCTTGATCGGAACCGATCTGCCAAAACATCTGATTGTTCGACAGCGTCAGATACAGAAAGCGGCTGTTTGAGGCATTTACCAGGCGAAAACGATACTTTCGCGGCTCGGTATCAAGGAACGGGAATAGTGTTCCATTCACCAGGATAGCGTCGCCGAAAAATTCGGGAATCCAGGGCTTGTTAGGATCTGCGGATACCGGATAGTAGAGCTGACCGCTTTCGAGGAAGCTTCGATCGTAGAGGATCAAAGAAATTTCGTAATTCCCTTTAGGAAGCTTCAGAGCGTCTTCCACCTCATCGCGCAGGATGTAAAGCCCAAAGAGGCCGGCATAAATATTGAGTCGTGTGATCGCCATTGCGTGATCGTGGTACCACAGCATGGCAGCGTTCTGGCCGTTGGGATAAGAGGTGGTGGTTGACCTGCCCGGCACATCCCAGTTTTCCGGATACCCATCGCTCTGCGGCGGCACGCGCCCACCATGAAGATGGATTACGGTGCGCACGTCCGGTATTCCAGCGTTGGCACCATGAATCGAGTGGTCAATCGGTAGAAAGTGTTCGGCGGGCAACTCGTTCGCCCACTCGACAATGACAGGTCGTTCTCTCCGGGCTTCGATGGTTGGTCCGGGGGACAAGGAATCGAAGCCCCACAGCCGCGTCGGCGGCAGGTCGCGGTGGAGCTTCGCCTCGATTTGCCGCATAGGCATTCGATAGAACGGGACCTGTCGTCCGGAGTGAAACGGGCTTTCCCTCATTCCGAACGGTTGCGCGATCGGCAGAATTTTAAGGGAATCTACAAATTTGGTGAGGCGGTTGGGATTCAACACCGGCGGCGTTACTGCGCCCGTGCGTTTCACCAGGAGGGACGCCGCTACGGTGGACTCAATGAACTCTCGCCGTGTCATTGCTGGGCGATCATAGGGACGGCACCTCAAATAACGTCACAATTCCCTTTATTCCCCGGTCGAAATCTTTTCTCCCGTGTTCTCGTCCAAAACTAGTTTTCCCATTCGCGGCGCGCTTCCAAAATCGAACAGGCTGGTGATGGAGTTGGAAATACTGTCGAATGAACCCTGCCCAAGCCGTTCGCGATGAAACCAATTGTCTTCCACGAACGTAATAATGGACGCCTGATTCGTCAGCGAATGATCGACGAAGTTCACTTTCGCCCACGGCGAGATCACGAGTAACGGTAAACGCGGACCAAATCCACATCGGCCTTGAGCATGACTGTTGGTGGCATCTACGCCAGGCAGCGCGCCATGGCCGTCGCCGCAGCTACCCGGTCCAGTAAGCGCATCTGTGCTACCGGCGGATTGGTTGACGATGGGGCTCATCTGGTGGTCGTACCAACCGTCGGAATCGTCGTAAGCAATTACCACGGCCGTGTCTTTCCATTCAGGCCGATTTTGAAGGAAATTGATCACCTGAACGAGGAACGTCTGTTCATCTAGCGGATTGGAATACCCCGCATGCGCGTCCTGATAGGCAGGAGCTTTGAGGAAGCTGACTTGGGGGAAGTTACCGGCCTTCAGGGCATCGAAGAAATCGTGCACGTCATACTGATGATTCGCGGCATCCCCGTCCCGCCCTATCGACTGAACCGACGTGGGACGGACGTGAGATGGATTGGCTGTTGACGGATAGTATTGAAAGGGTTGATGGTGGGGGACGTAGTCTCGCACGACTTTACCGGATACGGGAGACTTGGACGATCGGGCACAGTTGGAGGTGCCGTTGGAATTTGTAACGCTTAGATCGAAACCGCCTTCGAACCAACCCCACGTGACATGGGCCTCGTTCAGCAGATTGCCAATATTTTTACCCGCCATAGAAGCCAGCATTCTGGTAGAAGCAGAGCACACGTCGCCTACCGGGTCAGGATCGCTGATAAGCGTGAAAGAGCCATTGCCGCCATCAGCTACGCCGCCTCTGCCGTTTCGGATATCGACTACGCCGTTCGTTTGACCGGAAATGAGGTTGATCGCACCCGGGGTTGACGGCCCAAAGGTGGAGCCGTAAGAATTGTCGCTCATCGCGAAGCGCTGGGCATAATTCCACAACGCCGTGACTGTGTTCCCGTCGAAGTAGCCCATAGTGAGTCCCGTTGTATTTAGCGGAGAGGAAGGATCGGCCATCGCAGTATTGCCTCTGCCGACAGATTTTGGAAACAGGTCCATGAGCCCCGCGTGGAAAGCCATCTGCTCCGCCGTATACGAATGATCCTGGTCGGCGGTGGCGGCCTGACTGCGATCGAGCCGAAACGGATTGACCGCACCTGGGCCGTTCGCCGGGTTCGAAGCGTTCGCGTTCCCTGTCAAAAGCACCGTGCTTAATCCGTTCACCGAAGGAGTATCAGGCGCGCCCACGAACCTGGGTTCATTCGGCGGATTCGCGGCATGAGGATACGTTCCGAAGTAGTGATCAAAAGAAATGTTTTCGGGAAAGATTACAACCAGGTGCTTGATGGGCGTCGCGGGCGAGGGCTGTTGTCCCGATGCGGCAACGGCGGACAACAAACTGATACTCACCGGCAGGAGCGCCGCGAGAAGACGGTTACGCATGAACGTTCATTTTATAGTGTGGATGCCCAAGCTACGCCAATGGGCACAGTGTTGCCTCCAACCTTGCTCGCCTGTGCCGCAATGTTAAAGCCGGGAAGAAAGCTGGGGCGGACGCCGACCCGCCAAACTCGCGAACGACGTGGGAAGTCCGAACAAGCGCAAGCGCAGGAAATCGAGTAACCGGTCGGGAAGTAGGCGTGGAAGCGCCGTCAGGAGCCAGGAATCCTTTCCCGCCGTGTATCTTGTTCTCGGCTTGCGGTTTGTAAGCGCCTTGGAAATAATTTCGGCCACGACGTCTGGCGAACTGCCCTGCTTTTCGCGCTCGGCCATGCTGTGGAGGAACGAACGGAACATGGAGCCATAGAGCCTTTCGGCTTCCGCCGGCAAGCGCTCAAACAGCCGCTCGGCTTGCGCGGTGACCTTTCCCACAGCTGGAGTTGAAATGGAGCCAGGCTCGATGAGGCACACGTGGATCCCCCACGGATGAAGCTCCATTCGTAGTGCCTCGGTCATAGAAGCAAGAGCACTCTTAGAACTGCATAAGGATGCGCCGAACGGAATGGCCATTCGATCGCCAACGGACCCAATGTTTATGATGCGGCCGGCCGCCTTCCGAATAAGTGGCAGGAATGCTTGAGTGACGGCAACCTGACCGAACACATTCACCTCGTACTGGGCGTGAAGGTCCTCCATCGGCAGATATTCGAGAGGCCCAGAAAAGCCGATGCCGGCATTGTTCACCAGCCCGTCAAGTCCACGGCTACCAAGCTGAGTGGAGACCGTCCCGGCCACATCCGCGATGCTCTTCTGGTCCGTAACGTCCAACATCACCGGAAACAGATTGGATCCGACCGCCAGTTCCAACTTCATGCCGTCCTCTTGCTTGCGCACGCCGGCGAATACACGAAAACCTTGATGCGCCAACCGGATGGCGCACGCCCGACCGATGCCGCTTGAAGCGCCAGTGACCATCACGGACTTCTGTATTGGCAAGCCAATCATGAATGATCTTTTCCTCTCGCCAACCTGTAAGTGGCGTCTACAGATTTAAACCTTTCTTACATGTATTCGGGATCGCGGGCACGGCCGCCCCTATGCGGATTTGGCCACGGGCTCACAACTCACGATTACATACTGGTCAGTATGTCACAATCGGCACCACGCTGGTGGCGCGCTTTGGTGTTAGCTCGACGGTCCCGGAATCGTTAGATTTCCGTCTGGTCGAGGTTTCCTACTGGACAAACAAGCGCCAAAGGGAAGAAAGCAATAGCGGCGCAGCATAAGTCGGGAGCAGGCCGATTGTGGAGCACTGACCGCTGCGCAAAAAAGTTCGGGCGAAGCGGTCCGGTAATAGCCCATGAGAACACAGGGAAGCGGAATGGCCCCCTGGCGATTATCCAAGGGTCCGATACGCTACTAGCCTGGAGCTTTTAGGCTCACCGGCTAAAGCGCTGGACTCAAGAACAAGCTCAAAATACGACAGCTTCCCTTCTGGCATTCTCGTTAGAAACTGCTCAAATGCCGCACCCGTCACATACTCCCCCGCCGCTTGCGTCCCGATGGATGACGTACCGCCGAGGATCAAAACGTTTCCTGTATGGTTCAGATTAGGCACGAAAGCCACGATGCTGTAAGTTTTGGTTGCGTTGTATCCCGGCGCGTCTGCCAAATAACTCGGCTGCTCGGCTGGCCGTGGATGCCTGTTCCGAATATAAAAGTGTCCATCTGAGCGATAGTCCCAGGCGAAATTAAGTTCCGGTTCAAACAGTTCTACCCACGGGGTCGATCTTGAGCTGCCAACCAAAATAAAATTTCCACTCTTGAAGTCCTCAACGCTCAGGCTCCGGGCCGGCCGTACCCACACGTGATCCTCCAGCCCACCGGCCATGGAGAGAACTTTTTGCAATATGTACGTATCAGCCACACCCGTGTACTGTTTCTTTAGCAAAAACTGGCCCAAAACACGTGCTTCCGGATTCCTGGCCAGAATCGCATCGTAGTCGTGACTTGCGTAATCTCGAAGTGAAACACGGGTGTGCATTACATCCTGGAAAAGCGCTAGTGCTGCATCCGCGCAAACCACGTACGTTCGGTGGTTCTCGTCAATCAGCTGTTTCCAAAGAGGGGAGACGGACCGTTGAACTGAGGTGGAAAGCTGAGCTTTCCGGAAGGCCAAACCGACAATGAGGGAAATGCAGGCCAAGGCCAGCACAAGCGAGAGCAAGCGCCAGGCAGCCAGCGGTTTCAGCAAGGCCGTCCTACGTACGGGGAACCGAGGTACGGCGAAAGAGTTCTCATCATCTTTGCCAACCGACGGGTCGGCGGAAGCCGTGCATGCATCGCGCAGCGCAAAAGCAGGTATGTAAGAGCCCTTCGGTATGGTCAGAATGACGGGCTCGGTGCGGCCTTCGGCGGCGAAGTATTCGGCCAGCTTCTTGCGGAGCAAACCGGCCTGGACACGAACGATGTTGTCTTCGGCTGGACTGTAATCAGCTCTGCGCTCATAAACGTTGCATCCGATCCTTTGTTCCTTCAGATCGTCCCACGCATGGTCCAGACATTGGCGCGACACATACAGCAGGAAGTCCCGCAATCTCTTGGAGCGGCAGAAATAGCTGCTGTCAGCAATCCTAAGGACAAGGGCCCAACGCTCATCGGGAGAACCACCATCGGGCGTGGTCGAGGCCTCTTGAAAATCAGTATGCAGCACGAACGATCAGTGTAACTCGGGATTCTTACAGGCGAATTACAGGCATTTTACAGTAACTTCCAGGTAATGATTACTTGTGGCGCAGCCTGAAGGCTCTCAAACTTGATCAGGCAAGCCTCAGTGGCTTGCTTAATCGGAGGTCCTGGATGACAATTTCGACTCGCGTTCTACTCGTGGCCCTGGGGATGCTGGTCTGCGGCCAACTGCCTGCGCAGGTGGTGCCAACGGCCAGTTTGACCGGCGTCGTGAGCGACGATACGGGTGCCGTGATTCCATCAGCATCTGTCGACATCACGAACACGGCCACCCACGTTACTCAACAGCACGCCACCGATAACGGGGGGCGCTTCCAGTTCAATTTCCTGCCGCCGGGCAGCTACGACCTTAATGTCTCCGCAAACGGCTTTGGACCGTATCGCCAAACGGGAATCACTTTGCACGTGAACGCCCCAGCGACGGTACAGGTACATCTGAATGTACGGTCCGTTTCACAGGAGACAACAGTAGATGCGAATGCCCAGATGGTCGATACGGAATCTGGCACACTTCACCAGATTGTGAATGAAAAGTATGCTGAAAACCTACCTCTAAACGGCCGGAACGCGGCCTCGCTCGTCTATATGGCACCCGGAACTGTAGCCGGAAAAGGAGAGGATACCGCCACCTACGCCAACAACAGCGATGCCCTGGCGATTTCGGTAAATGGAACGTATGGCGATCAGGTCGCTTACAAATTGGACGGCGCAACCCACCAGGATCTAATTACCAACGTAAATGCGACGTTCCCCGACCCGGACGCATTGGCTGAATTCAGTGTCCAGACAAACAACTTCGATGCCCGTTATGGAGGAGCAGGGGGCGCCATCGTCAATATCGTCACCAAATCAGGTACGGACCAACTCCATGGATCCGCGTTCGAGTATGTGCGCAACGGCGACCTGAACGCGCGAAACTTCTTTGCAGCCGAGCACGATGCGCTCAAGCGCAACCAGTTCGGAGGCACGCTCGGCGGGCCCATTGTGAAAAACAAGCTGTTTTACTTCGCTAGCTATCAGGGGACGACAATTAACAATGTAAGCTACGGAAATACCGCCTTCGTGCCTACAGCCGCGGAACGCCAAGGTGACTTCAACGGCGTTGTCAAATCCATTACCAACCCCGCCACACATGCCGCATTCAAAAACAATGCGATCCCGGCCAATCTCATTTCACCGATGAGCACGGCTATCCTGAGTCACGTCCCAGCCTCCGGCGACCCCACTGGATTGCTCCTTTATTCCATACCCAGTTTGAGTCGAAACCATCAGGGATTGGGCAAGATCGACTACATCGCCGGCCGTCACCAAATCTCGGCGAGCGCATTCTTCGTGAACTACTCCGATCCCGGCTGGAACGGAAATGGCACGCTCCTCAACTATCACCTTGGACAGTTACAGACTTCGACGGAGGCGAAAATCAGCGACAACTTCACGATCACTCCCAACGTTGTGAACTCTTTCATCGTGGATGGCCTTGCCTTGAATTCCATCCAGACGAGAACCGCGCCCTTTTCGATTTTCGACTTCGGCAATCCTAACGTGGCGCGGCCCGCTTCGCAGTTTCTGGAAACCGGCATCACCATTACCGGCAATGCTGGCTGGGGAAGCGGGTCTCCTCAGCCTCCGGGCAAGTGGCTCCGGGAAAGCCTGCAGGTCTCTGAGATGTTGAACTTCGTGCATGGAAGTCATTCGGTATATGTCGGCACGGAAATTGATCCGTACGTTCGGTTCGATTCTCGAACCGGCTACCAGGAAGAGCCGCTATATGCGTTTAACGGCACCTTCACGGGAAACGGCCTCGCTGACTTTCTTCTCGGTGACGTGTCCACGTTCACGCAATCCGCTGGTAAAGTTAAGTTCACCCGCGGCCAGCAGTATGCGGTTTTCGTCCAGGATGGTTGGCGTGCTCGCCGCAATCTGACGCTTAATTTTGGCCTCCGGTGGGAGCCGTTTTTGCCCTATACAGACCCGGTAGCAAATCAAGTTGGCGGCTATGTATCAGGCGCGCATTCCACCAGGTTTCCGAATGCCCCTCCCGGACTGCTCTTCGCGGGTGACCCAGGCTTTCCGTCGGGCGGAATGCATGCCAATCTTGGGAATGTCTCGCCTCGTATCGGCTTTTCCTATAGCCTGTCATCCGGTCCGCACTCTACTGTGTTGCGCGGCGGCGTCGGCATATTCTTTATGCAGCCGTTCATGAAGCTCTATAACAATTTCGTGCAGAATGCTCCCTTCAGCCCGTCGGTCCAGCTATTTGGAGTACAGTTCTCGAACCCATACGGAAGCGCTTCTGCACAGAACCCCTTCCCTCCCTTTGCGCCGGTATTTCCGGGTCCGAACGCAACGTTCGCACTGCCGGTGACCTTCCAATACTTCAATCAAAATTGGCGATTGGGCCACATTGAATCAGCGAACTTCACAATTGAACAGCAATTGGCCACTAACCTGGTCGCCCGGGCTTCCTACGTTGGCACTCGAGGAGTTCACCTGCAGTATTTCGAAGAGCAGAATCCGGCCATCTACCGTCCCGGGGCAACGATCAGCAACACCAATCAGCGAAGACCGCTCGCTCCATACTACGCCAGCCTGATTGAGATGACAAACGGAGGCGCTTCCAATTACAACGCCTTACAACTGACCCTGGAAAAGAGAACCAGCAACGGATTTACGTTCGTCGCCAACTACACGCGTTCGCGATCACTGGATAATCAGTCCGCCGACCAACAATTTTCGCTCTCCTCGCCCAACCCGTATAGCCGTTCGTTCAATTACGGTCTGTCCGACTTCGACACCCCTAATAACTTCTCCCTATATTCGTTGTGGGACTTGCCCAAATTCAATATTTCGCCAAAATTCATTGGTGCTGTCGTAAACGGCTGGGCGTTAACCGGAATCCTGACGTGGCACAGTGGAACCCCGTTCAGCATTATCTCCGGGCAAGACCGGTCGCTTGCGGGCGTAGGACTCGATCGGGCTGACCTTGTGCCGGGCCTTGTTCCTTATGGCTCTTCCGGCCAATCGACGGCTCAGATGATCGCTCAATTCTTCAACACCAGCGCATTCAAGCTAAATGCTCCCGGCACTTTCGGCGATGCGCCTCGCAACCTGCTGAGGAACCCGGTAGTCTTCAACCTCGATATGGGCGTACAAAGAAACTTCCAGTTGGGCGAAAAACGGCGCTTCCAGTTGCGGGCCGAAGCCTTCAACTTGCCTAATAATGTCCACTTCAATCAGCCCGGCAATAACGTCAGCAGTACCAGCACATTCGGGCGTATCACTTCGGCGGGTGATCCCCGCATTGTTCAACTAGTTGGCCGGTTTCAGTTCTAACATGAGGATCCCTATACTCTTTCCGTTGCTGGCATTGTTGTCTGCCGCGTCTGTTTTCGCGAGGGAGCCGTGGTTCTTCGCGATCATGTCCGATCCCCAGTTCGGCATGTATGCGAAGGATCAGAATTTCATTCAGGAGACGGCGAACTTTGAGTTCGCAATCGCGAATGCGAACCGGCTTCGTCCAAAGTTTCTGGTCGTCACTGGCGATTTGGTGAACCTTCGCGGTGACTCACGACAGATCGCCGAATATAAGCGCTTACTGCAAAAGGTGGATCCGGGAATTCCCGTCTACAGCGTGCCCGGTAACCACGACCTTGGCAATGTGCCCACGCCTGCGGCCATTGCCGCCTACCGGAAAGTAATCGGCCCCGATTATTACACGTTCAAGGCTGAGGACATCCTGGGCATCGTCCTTGACTCCAGTCTGATCCGCTCACCGGAAGACGATCCGCAGGACGCAAAGAAGCAGGAAGAATGGCTGGTCAAAATTCTAGGGCAGGCCAAGTTAGACCCGCAGCGGCAAATTGTCGTATTTCAGCACATTCCATACTTTTTGAAAAGCGCCAATGAAAAAGATGAGTACTTCAATATTCCCCAACCGGCTCGGCGTAAATACCTCGATCTGCTGGAGGCCGCGGGCGTACGCTACGTCTATGCCGGCCACTATCATCGCAATGCGATTGGCAGAGATGGTCCGCTTACCGAAACCGTAAGCGGCGCAGTGGGAATGCCTCTGGGAGGCTCACTCTCTGGTTTCCGCGTTGTCGCGGCGCATGGCGACACGCTCGACTCCACCTGGTTTTGCTTCGGCGGAATTCCCAACCGGGTCGATCTACAGAAACCGCTCTCCACGCCCTGCCCACAGTGAGTTGCGGGAAGTCCCGCGCTGCCGGTGAGCAGTGGAATAGATGGCTGGTCTAATAAGAGACCTCTTGACTCACTTGTGTTCGTTTCGCAGTGCGACGCCAAACAGATCATGACGCAGAAGCACAAGATGCTTGCGCGGGCGCAACAAAACGCCAATGACGCCGACTTCCTATCATATGGCTTATCCGGCCGCTCTCAACAGTTGTCAAGGATCAATCCATAATTACTGGTCGCAAGACCGGCAGAGCGTACGCATTGAGGCGAAGACAGTTATTCCAGGATGCGGAGGCGTACTGATCCAAGACGGCATTATATGTCTCATTCTGCTGGCGAGGCTATAGTCTGCGCTCGGATCGATTAGCTGCAGTTCCGGCAGACTGGATCCAGTGGACTCCCTCTCACATCCGAGCGAATCGCAACTGCCATAATGGCCTCGACGTTGCCTACTCCGAGCTTTAAGGCTATGGGCCGCATCTGCGCCCGATTGGTTTCCGAACATAGTTGTGGAACCGACTACACTGGCCCACTGGTTCGTCGTTTTCATGCACTCCGTGCCGATTACTTCGCCGCAATGGAAATTCCGCTGCTCCAGGGCCGTCTGTTCAGCAAACAGGTCCCGCCATGAATAAAGGCGCGGTCGTGATTAGCCGGGAAATGGCCAAGCCAAAACTGATCGGCTAGCGGCCGGGCGGCAACTACCATTGCCACTCAGGCTGACGGCTGTTGGCGCAGTGCGCGACACCCACCCCGCTCCCCGTGCGGGAAGCGCTGCACCCTTTCGATCCGGAGCAGGTGATGGAAAGCGAAAAAACAACGAAGGCAACCGTAGAGCAGTCGATCCCCATAGGAGGGTGTCCCGAGGGTAGTTGAAGGTTGAAGGGGGGCTGAGTTTCATATTACGTTACCTTCTCGGAGGAGGCGCTAGAGTTTGGTTCTCTTCCAAGGACGACGGCAAGGGCCCAGAGGTCTCGATGACCGATGACTTTGC